>JAJTBI010000016.1 GCA_021286935.1 Geobacteraceae bacterium | reverse complement strand
GCGCAGATCCAGCCATGGATCTTGAGGGACTGTTCTCGGTAATTGGCGTTGGTGGGCTTACTGTCGGATTTGAGACGTCCCACCAGTTGACTGAGTTCTTCTGCAGAGGGCAGTTTTTTTGCCTGAGGACGGCGGGCAGGCATGGCCTAGCCCCCTTGGCGGGAGAAGCGGTAGCCCACCCCCCGTACAGTGAGGAAGTGACTTGGCCGGGAAGGATCAGGCTCAAAGTATTTACGCAGCCGTACGATAAAGTTATCCAGGGTGCGGGTCTCGGTATCAGAGCTGTAGCCCCAGACCGATTCAAGCAGCTCACCACGGGGGATCACCTGACCTTCCCGCTGGAAGAAGAGCGCCAGCACCCGCACCTCCATCTCGGTCAGATCGATCTCGCCCTGGGCGGTCTTGGCCCGGTAAGATAGTAAAAACACCTCGTTGACGCCAAACTGGTAACCTTCCTCCACCGGGTCAGGACGGTACCAGGAGGAGCGCCGCAGCATCCCTTTAACCCGCAGCAGGAACTCGGCCAGGTTAAACGGCTTGGTCAGGTAATCATCCGCCCCGGACTCCAAGCCGCTGACCCGATCCACATCTTCGGAACGGGCAGTCAACATCAGGATCGGCACCCGCGAATCAAGCTCCCGCATCGCCTTGCAGACCTGAAAACCATCCATGCCGGGCAGCATCACATCAAGGATGATCAGGTCACAGCGTTCCACACGCAACGCCTCCAGTGCGGTCTCACCCCGGTCAAAATGGCTGACCGCATAGCCATCCTGTTCCAGGTTAAAACAGATTCCCCGGGCCAGGTGCAGCTCATCTTCCACCAACATGATACGTGGTTTATCATCACTCATAACGCAGCGCCTCAATCGGATTCAGACCGGCAGCCTTACGAGCCGGATAGAAACCAAAGAAGATCCCCACGGCACCGGAAAACAGCACGGCAACCGTAATGGAAAGCGGCGAAATCAAGGTTGGCCAGGAAAGGATACGGGAGACCACGGTAGCTCCGCCAGCCCCCAGGGCGATCCCGATCAGGCCGCCCATGACCGTCAAAAGCACCGCCTCAGTTAAAAATTGCAGCAGGATATCGTTCTTCTTGGCCCCGATTGCCATCCTGATACCTATTTCCCGGGTCCGTTCCGTGACCGAGACCAGCATGATGTTCATAATACCGATGCCGCCAACAATCAGGGAGATTGAGGCCACCGCCCCCAGCAGCAGCGACATCGCCTTGGAGGATTGTTCTGCCACCGCCAGTATTTCCGACAGGTTACGCACCGTAAAATCTGGTTCTTTGCTGTTACCGGTCCGATGACGCTGGTTCAGCAGATCGTTGATCTCTTTTTCAGCCTTGGGAAGCTGTTCTTCACTCTTGGCCTTAACCAGGATGGAGCCGACCGTGTCCGGAAACTGGCTGCCCATCAGTTTACGCTGGGCCGTGCGCAGCGGCACAAAGATCACATCATCCTGATCAGTGCCCTGGGGTGATTGGCCTTTCCCCTCCAGCACACCGATCACCGTAAATGGCACCTTTTTGATCCTGATCATCTTGCCCAGTGGATCTTCAGCGCCAAACAGGTTCTGGGCAATGGTGCGACCGATCAGGCAGACCTTGGCAGCTCCATCATTATCCGAGCTGGTAATGCTACGCCCGATAACCGCAGGCCATTCACGGATCACAAACAGCTCCGGCGTGGTGCCCATTAGCAGGGTGGACCAGTTCTGGTTACCGTAGACAATCTGGCCGGAACTGCGTACCACCGATGCAGCAAGATCAACCGAAGGACATTCACTCATCATGGCCCTGGCATCATCTGCTTTCAGGGTCTGGACCCCGCCGCTGCCGGTACGCAGGCCACCACTGGTCATGGAGCCGGGCAGCACCAGCAGAATATTGCTGCCGATACTGGCGATCTGCTGGGAAATGACATAGCTGGCCCCGGAACCGACCGCCATCATGGCGATCACCGCCGCAATGCCGATGATGATCCCCAGCATGGTCAGAAAGGAACGCATCTTATTGATCCGCAAGGCCCGCAGGGCGATGCGTAATGCCTGAAGAAAATTGTTCATGGATGAAAGGGGATAGCCAGCTGCCGTGCAACCGTCTGAAAACATTCAAGCGCCGGGGTACTGTACTGAATCAGGATGATCCGGTCAAAATCACCGCTTTCGGCGGCGCGTGCCGCCTCCTGCAACGCGATGGCTGCCCCCTGTTTCATTGGATAGCCATACACCCCGCAGCTGATGGCCGGAAAGGCGATACTGTGGATGTCATGTTGACGGGCCAGTTCCAGACTGTTCCGGTACGATGCAGCCAGCAGTTCCGGCTCGCCTTTGGTTCCATCGGTCCAGACCGGCCCCACGGTATGGATCACAAACCGGGCCGGCAGATTGTACCCCTTGGTAATACGGGCTTCGCCGGTGGGGCAGCCGCCCAGGGTAGCGCACTCCTGCACCAGCTTGGGACCGGCAGCCTTGTGGATGGCACCATCCACACCGCCACCACCCAGCAGGGTGTTGTTGGCGGCATTGACAATGGCATCAACCGTCAAGGTGGTGATATCGCCCTGGATGATCTCTATGATTGCAGATGACATAACAGTATCCTTCATCGTGTAATAGTGACAGCATAGGCCTGATCAGCGCATGCTGTCAATTACCGCCCGCGCTTCTCAAATAACAGCTCAACCACATTACGGACATAGCGTTCATCCGATACCCCGTCCACCGCCTCTGCCGGAAAAGCCACCTGGCTACGGAACAAGGTTGCCAGTTCACGGAATAACTCCAGCCGGGCAGCCGGGTCAAGCTCTTCCCGGCGGATCAGGGCCCGCAGGGCAATGGCCCCTTCTTCACGGCTGACCTTTTGCCGCAAGCGTGCCACCAGATGGGGATAGGCCGCCAGTGAGTTGAACTTCTCTGTGCCCAGCTGTTCCAGATCGGGCAGAGAGACCCTGGGGGTACGGACCACAATCGTTCCGGCAGCCAGATCACCCAACCGCTGGCATTTACGGCTGGTCAGGCTGGCAATTCCCCCCACCAGATAGAGGGCGGGCAGCGAGTCAACGATCCGTAGCAGGTTTCTGATCACCACCTGACTGAACTGCAGTTTCAACCCCTGTTCATCCACCACCCGCAGTTGCAGCAGCCGCTTGCCCACGGTCTGCCCCTGCCAGTACCATTCACAGCCGATGCCATAGCCGATGGAAATTACAAAGCCGGACAGGATCGTCAGGGCCATAAAGATGTCCTGGCTGATCAGCGCAAACAGCCTTAAGACCGTGCTGATGGTGGTGGTTGCAACCGTGATACAGCTAAAGTCCACCAGCAGCGCCAGCAGACGGCTGGTGGGACCGGCCAGTAACAGGGAGAAACGGATCCCCTCCGGGGTGCGGATCTGCAGGGTAGTGGTCTGTTCAGCCACGTCCGGCCACCTTTCCGCCCCGGCCGGATCGGCCCAGGAACAGTACCAGCAGACAGAGTTCAACCAGACCAAAGGCGATCTTGACACTGTAGGGCAACACCGGCTCATGGTACTGGGAAAAGAACGCCTCCACCAGACCGGCCCAGATCAGCATCAGTGCCACCCCGCCGATCAGGGTGGTCAGATCAGCCCAGACCTTCCGCATCCGGGCAACCAATGGCAGGCCACTGCCCTTGCCGATCAGGGCTGTTGCCAGCACCAGCCCGGCCTGCCCGGCGATCAAAATGGCCGGGATCTCGATCACACCATGGGGCAGCAGCCAGCCAGCCAGGAAGATCCCCTGCCCGGCAGCCAGGTAATCCAGCACCACCGCCCCCAGGATTACGCCGTTGTAGAACAGCAGGATGATGGTCCCCACCCCCCAGGTCATGCCGGTGGCCATGCAGGCGATGGAAACCTGGGTGTTGTGGGTCATCAGACTGCTGGAGAAGGTGGCCTTGTGGCCGGCCAGCCGCTTGCCTGCCTCCTGTTCTTCCCTGGCCACCCGCTCTGTTGGTGAGCCATGCAGATGGTCAAACGGCAGCAGCATCCCTTTTTCCTCCGGCGCCACCATCAGCACGGCTGCGCCAAAGACCGCCCCAACAATGGTGATCAGCACTGCCAGTTGAAACTGACGGATGAAACGTCTGAAGGTTTGGGGAAAGGTATCCATCAACCAGACACGCGGCTTGAAACGATAGGCATTATCACGGGAGGAATGAATTTCACCATAGGCCCGCGCCACCAGACTTTCCAGATAGCGACGGAATTCAAGCGGGGCAGCCAGACCATCAAGACGGGCCAGTCCGGCGCTGGCCCGCTGGTACAGGTAGTGGAAGCGGGCAGCCCCATCAACCCCCAGTCGGCAGGCCGGGTCATCTTCAACCCGTTTCAGCAGCCGCTCCAGCTCATCCCAGAACGGCTTCTCCGTAGCTGTAAAACGTTCCAGATCGATGATCATAGCAGTTGCTTCCGTTTGACATCCAGATAATGGGAGACCAGATCAGCGCTCAACCGCTCATCCTTGACCAGTAACAGCCTGATTCCCTGCAGGCGGAGTTTTTGCTGCAGCTCCCGCAGTTGGTGCCAGGTCAGGTGTCCGGCCAGATGGCAATAGAGTTCATCGCTGCTGCGCAACCTGGCATCGCTGAAAAGCGGGGCAGCGGTGGATGGTTGCGGCATGGCAACACAGATCAGATGGCGGCGGGACAGGATCCGGATGGCGCGGATAAACTCCTCGGCCAGGGCCGGTTCATCCAGTGGTGCAATAAAGATCAGCAGGGCCCGGCGACGCAGACGGGCGGCCATGAAGGTGGCCAGTTCGCCAAAGGAGGGGCTGTCCTCTCCCGGCTGAACGGTGTAGAGCAGATCACGGCAGTGTCCGAAATGGATCTTGCCGCTGTTGGCCCGCACAAAGCCCTGTACCCTGCTGCCAAAGGCCGCCACCCCGAACAGGTCTCCCTGACGCTGGGCCACTGATCCCAGGATCAGGGCGGTACGCACCGCCTGCTCCAGAAACGGTTCGCTGCCCCCTTCGGCGGTGGGTACCGGCCGGCCACTGAGACGGGAGCTGTCGATCAGCAGGTAGACCTCCTGGGTCCGCTCAATCTGGTACTCTTTGGTAATCAGCTGGCGGCGTTTGGCAGTAGCCTTCCAGTGAATATCCGCCAGACTGTCACCGGTCTGATACTGGCGCAGACGGTCAAACTCCCTGCCCTGGCCCCGTTGGCGCTGGGCCTGCAGTTGCCGGTCATTGCGCTCCAGAAACAGACTTGCCAGGCGACGACGCTCTGCCCGCAGGTTGGGATAAACCCGCAGTTCTGTGCTGATGGTGTGGCGGTTCTGCAGCTGCCACAAGCGGAAAGGAGAAACAATCCGCAAGGCACACTGCGTGACCTGAAACCTGCCCCGTTGGCTGCCGGTCAGGGGCCAGTCCAGACAGACCGCATCCCCTCCCTTGACCAGCTTCAACCGGGTTTCCCGGAAAGGTGAGCTAAAGCTGGTCGGCAGCGCCAACCCCACCTGCAGATCAAAGCCACCCTGGTTGATGGCCCGGATGGTGATCCCCAGCTGGCCTGATCGTCCACAGATCAGTGACAGCCGTGGGGGAGCGGTAACGCCCAACTGGTTGCGATGACGGAACAGTGCCAGCAGATCTGCCAGCGCAACAATCCCCACCAGTGGCGGTACAAAGAGCAGCAGTGGCCGGAACTGGGGTGTAACCGCATACAGCAGGGCCGCCGGAATCAGCGTGGCGGCAACAAGCCGCAGTATGCCCAAAGCCGGGATGATCACCGGGGAACCGTGACCTCCTGCAGGATTGAGCCGATCACCTCACCAGGGGTCAGTCCCTCAATCTCGTAGTCAGGCTGCAGAATCAGGCGGTGTTCCAACACCGGCAGCGCCATCATCTTGATATCGTCCGGGGTGATGAAGTCACGGCCAGCCACGGCAGCAGCAGCCCGGGCAGCCAGAATCAGCGACTGCGAGGCGCGGGGACCGCCCCCCAGCAGCACGGCATGGTGGCTGCGGGTAGCCCGCACCACCTCCAGGGCATAGGCGGCAATCTCATCCTGCACCACCAGCGTCATCAACGCCTGCCGCAGGGTCACCAGATCATCGGCGCTGATCACGCAGCGGACCGTATCACCGGCCAGCACGGTTTCCGGCGCATCATTCCCCAGGGTGCGACGCACCAGGGCCAACTCCTCTTCGCGGGTGGGTGGCGGCATGGTAATCTTCAGCATGAAGCGGTCTTTCTGGGCCTCCGGCAAGGGATAGGTTCCTTCAAACTCCACCGGGTTCTGGGTGGCAAAGACCGTGAAACTGGCTGACAGGGTGTAGCTCTTGCGGTCAATGGTCACCATCCGCTCTTGCATGGCCTGCAGCAGTGCAGACTGGGTCTTGGACGGGGCGCGGTTGATCTCATCGGCCAGCAGGAAGTTACAGAAGATCGGGCCGGGATTGAGCACAAACTCGTTTTCCTTCATGTTGAAGATGTTGGAGCCGGTGATATCCGTCGGCATCAGGTCCGGGGTAAACTGAATCCGGGAAAAACGCCCGCCCACCACCTTGGCCAGAGTACGCACCAACAGGGTCTTGCCGATACCCGGCACCCCTTCAATCAGGGCATGCTGCCCGGTCAGAAGCGCCACCAGCACCCGGTCAATCACCTCATGCTGGCCGATGATCACCTTGCCCAACTCACCCTTTAACGCCTGTACCACTGCGATCAACTGCTGCAACCCCTGGTTCATCGTCTCGTCCTCTCTGCCCGCAGCCGGGCAATCCGCTGGTAGCGTGTTACCGGATCATCCTGCGCGGTCATTGCATCGTGTAGTTCTTTGCGTAACGCAGCATCCTGCTGCACCTCACGTTTAAAGCTCTTTTGCCATTCCTGACAGCAGACCTTCAGCAGCTGATTGGCCGGAATATTCCGTTGCAGCAGGTTTACCAGACCACTGAAACTGTCGTGGGTCACCCCAACGGCCTGATCATCGGAACCTGCGCCTGCAGCTGAAATCAGCGGAATTGACTGTTGCCAGATATACAGACCTGCCAGCAGCAACAGCACCCCGATAAGCGGCAGCAGGCCAAAACGGCGGGCCAGCGCCATGATACCGCCCTGCTCGCTCACCCCCAGATGATACTCGTCAAAGATAATCCTGCGCTGTTCCCCCAGCAGCCAGACCAGTAATGCGGCCTGTCGATCTGCCTTAAGCGCCTCATTGCTGAAGAGCGCACTGTCAGACACCAGCACCAGGCTGCCACTGCCGATACGCCGCTCCAGTATCACCGCCTTCCCGTCAACGGCATAGATGGTTCGCCAGCCGGTTTGGGGAGGCTGCAGGGTCAGACGGGACAGCAGGCGTATCTCTGCTGGCAGGGCCAATTCCGGTTCAGCCAGGGTTGCCTTGATCAGAGTCTTGTCAGGGGCACCTTCTGCTACGGGAAGATAGCCTGTGCTGATGCCCCATGCGGTATCCGGTGCTTTAACCGGCTTTGGTGGCTTTGCATCAACAGGTTTTGCCGGTGCCGCTGTACACGCCGGTGCTGTAATGACCGGATTGAAGGCAACAATCACCCGATTGCCTGCCGCAACCAGCTGATCCACCTCGGCAATCTCTTTTTTATCAGCAGTTGTCAGCTCATGGTGATCATTGCCCAGCAGCAGGATTGTACTTGCGGTGACCTTCTGGCGGGCAAGGGAGCGGTAATTGCGCTGCAGCTTGACCCCACCGGCCCGCTCCAGGGCCTGGTACAGCGCCATACTGCCCTGGGGATCACTGCGCAGGGAAGAACCAGGAGGAAAGACATCCCCCGCTTCAAAGCGTAGTGCAAAAAGCTGGTAGAGTGAGGCAAGCGCCAGCACCAGCAACAGACAAAAGGTGAGGATCAGCAGGTTACTGCGCACGGACATCGCTGGTGATCCTCCGGTGGTTATCCAGGTAGCTGCGGACGGTCTCATCATCCGGCAGATGCATGCCGTACCAGGCCGCTTCAAAGATCCGCAGGTTCAACGCGAATGCCTCGCTTACCTTCGGCATGGCGTGGCTGAAGCGCAACAGCTCCCGTTCATAATCATGATTGGTCTTACAGCGGGCGATGGTCACCAGCTGTGCATCGGCCAGAGCAGCCAGAGTGGCCAGATATAACGCACGCAGCCCCAGACGCAGTTCACCTTTTCCCAGCAGCTCCCGGGCCAGGGCCAGCCAGCGGTCTTCGGTCAGTTCAGTGGCAATCACCGATTCATCATGCAGATCCGGTGTTACCTGCACGGCGTGCATCGGCAGTTCTGCCTCAGGCGGGGCGGTACGCCGCAGCCGACGCCAGGCAAAGATGGCACCGGCACACAGCAACAGTGCCAGCAGCAGGTACATCAGCAGTAATGCAACATCTGAAAAGCTACCGCCCCAGTCAGGTTTTGCCCCGGAAAACGACGGCTTGGGCAGTTTTTTAAACACCCACTTGATGGCATCGCCGATCCAGCCTCCCACCGTACCGGCGGTATCCTGAATCCAGGTAAGGATGGACTGCATGAAACCGGGCAGTTCCCGTTTTTCAAGATGGTGCTGTTCCCGTGGCAGGCGCCAGGCAAAACGGGGATCCTTGATAACCTGTTCAACCGCTCGATCAAGCCGTGCTGCACGTTGCTGCAGCTGGTGGTGCGGTTCCGTTGTTTGTGGTGCAGCAGAGGCTGGCAACGCGACACCGGCCATGAGCGCGAAGGAGACAAGCAGGACTGGCAAGGCTTGCCGTCCCGCAACCGTCTGTATCTGTGCCCGCAGATCAGCACCGCTGGCAAGTGATTCACCATAATGGCAGCGCAGCACGTAGCAGGCCTTGACCAGTGGATCAAGACAGAGCTGGGTGATCACCACCATCGCCGCCCAGAAGGTTGAGTTAAGCAGCATCGTGTTACTACGGGTGAAGATAGTTTCAATCCCGAACAGGGTCTTGAACAGGTGCGGCAGGAAATAGACAGCAGCCGCTATATTGGCAAACAGCACCAGGAAGATAAGTGACAACAGGGCCAGCAGCAGGTGGTTCTGGCCGGGCCAGAGCAAAGCCAGGTGACGCGCCTTGCGTTGCGTGCTCCGCCAGTCAGGTCCACCCAGCACAGTGAGATTCTGAAAAAAGGCGTAGCACCAGCCAAACGGCAGGGTTATCAGACCAGCCAGCGGCAGGATGATAAAACCCCACGGTTGCAGGCCGCCCTGCACCATAACACTACCGGTAAGCGGAGGCAGCTCGGCGGCCCCTCCCAGTTGCATCAACAATCGACCTGAAAAACGGCTTTGCCAAACCTTCATCCAGATAAACAGGATCGCCAGGGCCAATGCGCCTCCTGCCAGCCGCAGGTCTGCATCAGCACTGCGGCTCATATCAGCCCAGAACCAGAGCAGCACCAGCATAAACGGCAGGGTACCCAGATAATAGCTGGCCAGGGTGTCTAACGGAGTCTGACGCAGCAGGGCAGTGGCCTGCTCCAGCAGTTCAACGGCCCCGCTCCCTTTTTCACGGCTCTTGGGGCGCAGGATCATGGACGCTCCTCAAACAGACGCCAGATATGACCTTCGTGAAATGACGAGGGGATCAGCAGCAGGCCGCGACCGGCCATGAAGAAACAGAACCAGAGAATCATCAGCCCAAGCCCCAGTTGCACAACACCGGCTAAAACCGAGCGAAAACGGAACGTGCGGGCAGTGTCAGACCGGCTTGCCAGGCAGCGGCCGCAGGTCATGCGACCGTCATGTTCCGTAACGCATTCCCGGCAGAAAAAGTTGCCACACTGGGCACAGCGGGCCACTGCCTCGCGGTTTGCATGGTTAAAACAGCGCTGGACCTTCAGACTGCTCATGGGGTTGGGGGCGGTGCCGGGGTGGACGGTGCGCCTGTCCGCTGATTGTCATAGCGGGACAGCAGCTCACTACGCAGCATGCTGCCCTGATGGGAGGCAATCAGGGGCCGCAGCTCCTGAATCAGACGGGCAACCTTACGGGCACGCTGCAGAGCAGGGATATCAACCAGTCCCAGCGGAGTCAGCAGATTTGTCTTGCAGGTGGGGCCTTTGAACAGGTTAACCAGAAAAACAATCAGAAACGGCGCCCCGAAGATAAAGAACGCAATGGTGCCTGGGGAAAAAATATCGTTAGTATTCAAGATACCGATCCCGCACAGACCTACGACAATCCCCAGCAGGATGTTAAGTAGCATCCAGGTTTTGGTACGCTGCGCGATGATCCCTTTCAGATCTTTCAGATAAATCCGCACATACTCTTCGGTATAGCCGGTTGATTTAACCGACAAGAGATGGTCATCCCCCAGCCAGAGTGAGCAGCGCATGATCATGGCAATGGTGCCACGGGCTAGACGACGATATGTGACAGGCTGGGTCGGGCGGTTCATGAGCTCCACTTCTGAAACAGGAATACCCCCAACGCAGCCCAGCCGATCATCTGCAGCACTGAAAACAGCAAGGCCAGGACCAGACGAATCTTGGTGCGGGGCAGAATACTGGATGGTTTGTTCCAGCCCCTTAGTGCCAGATAAAAGGAGACAGGCGCAGAAATCAGGGTGAAGGGCCAAAACAACAGGGGTAGAATGCTAATGTTAAGGGCGATACTGTCATGCAGGGTTCGCTTATTGACCAACTCCGCAAGCTGTTCATTCTGTCGCCCCTGTTCCAGGCAAATTGGACAGAGACAGCGACCGACCAGATCGATTTCACAGAGGCTGCAGAGAAAACGGCCACAACTACTACAGATTGTAACCGCCTGCTTGTCCGGGTGATAAAAGCAGCTTGTCTCCCCCTCTGCCACCTGCAGACCGACAGTACCACCTTCGTGCAACGGTCTCAGAATTGCCGGAAACAGTTCAACCTGTAGCTGCGTTGCACAGTGCGGACAATGGATCGGGTCACCACTGTTGCAGAACGCTGCCGGTAGCGGTGTGTGACAGGAGCTGCACAGTACAGGAAAAAGCGTAGAACTGGCGTTAGACATTACAGACTATAGCCTTTCAGGCCGTTATTGGCTCTGGCTTCAAATCACCGAATACCTTCTGATAATGGGCTGCAAGTGCTGCAAAGGCCAGTGGCGCTGTTATCAGTAAACCAATAATAAGGGCAAATGCGCCAAGTGTTGCGACAATACCTAAAACAATGGTAAGTAAAAAAGTCATCCACCATTGTTTGGCAACCATTTTACGACTAAGCTGAAACGCAGGCCAGAACGGTACATTCTTGTCAATAACAAGGGGAAACAAAAACAGCCAGCTTACGCTTAGATAGGTCATTGCCGCAAAGCCGATAAGCACAAAGAATACCCCTACAATGATCATGGCAACTGATGGTGGAGCCGCCATTGAATATGTACGGTTAAGTATTCCCCCCAGACCGATGAAAAGTATCACCGGGATAAAGGCGACAAGCATAACGCCCCACATTATCAATATTTTAACCAGACCGGCCAGCATAAGCTGCACAAACCTTGGTCCGAATCCCCCAAATGCATCCCCAACAGTTGCCGACTCACCTCGCGTTTTCCTGATATAAAACCACCAGATTCCTCCCATGAAAGGACCTGTCAAAAACAAGGTGGCCAGCGTTCCCAAATAAGGAATCATACAACTTATCATAAAGGCCATATATGCCAGCAATGAGGCTCCGACAACAATCCCCATACTTCCTTTAACCATCTGCCACCCTTCGGAAATACAACTGCCAATCTCCACCGTATAGTCTCTGGCCAAAAGCTGTTCTTGATTCAACGTACCTTCAGAGCCTGAGCCAGCCATTCCGACTATCCCCATGGCCAGCATCTGGACATAGGTGGGCTTGCAACTGGCGCAGACCAGCTTGTCACCAAAACGGACCATCTGGCTTTGGGCAAAACGCCCTTTACAAACAGCACAGGAGCCGGAGCTTCTGTCGTCACCAGCAGGCGGGATAGGCGGCGGAGGTGTCGTGGCTCCATTGCCTGCCGCAGACTGACGGTTGCGGGCTGCTTCACAGGCATTGCAGAGTCCGCCGCTACCTTCAATAATGCCGCCACAGGCAGGACAGGGACGAAGCGGAGCTGGCTCAGCAGGCAACGGTGGCGGCACCGGGATTACGGGCGGGGCAACGGCAGCTGGTTCAAGTGGAGGGAGCGGAAAACTTTGTTTGCAACGGGGACAGTTGATACTGGTAGCACCGACAGGTCGTTTTGAATCATCCAGCTGGCCGCTGACTCCGCAGTGGGGGCAGGTAATCGTCATGCTCACCTCATGAAGGATAGTAAAAACACCGTGATTGTTATAGCGCGGATTTCAGAATTGTCAAACAGCCGTTAAGCTTCTCAACAGAGCCAGATTGACCTGATCCATGGCATCGTCATCCCCCTTGGGGGTTTCCAGTATCTTCGGAATCTTCACAAAGCGAGGGTCATTCATGATGAAGCGGAACGGCTCCAGCCCCAGGGTGCCCTGACCGATATGTTCATGGCGGTCCACCCGGCTACCCAGCCCTTTTTTGGAGTCATTAAAGTGAAAACAGAGCAACCGGTCGACTCCCAGTAGCTGGTCAAACTGCGCCATGACATCGGCGTACCCTTCCGGCGTGGCGGTATTATACCCGGCGGCAAAGGTGTGGCAGGTGTCAAAGCAGACACCGAAGCGATCAGAATATTTTGAGCCGTTGATGATGGTCTGCAGCTCTTCAAAGGTGCGCCCCAGATTGGTACCCTGTCCGGCAGTGGTCTCCAGCAGTACCAAGCCTTCATACTCAGGAGTCTGTTCAAAGAGCTGGTCAAAGGCGTTGATCACCCGTTCCAGCCCGACCTCAGGCGTATCGGTGGTGTGGGAACCGGGGTGCATCACGATCTTGTTGATCCCCAACCTGGCACAGGTGGCCATTTCATCGCCAAAGGCTGCCAGGCTCTTGTCGCGGGTATCCCCTGCCGGTGCTGCCAGGTTGATCAGGTAGATATCGTGGGAGATGATCTCATGCAGACCGGAGGCGGCAAAGCTGCTGCGGAACAGGTCTGCATCCTTGTCGCTGATCGGCTTGCCTTTCCACTGGTTAGAGGAACGGGTAAAGATCTGCAAAGTACCGCAACCGGCAGCAACGGCCCGCTCAATCGACTTATGCAGGCCACCGGCAATGGACATATGGGCGCCAAGATAATCAGGCATGATCAATCCCTCGGTACAGCGAGCATTTTATCCAGTGCAGCCTGAGCCTTACGCCTGACATCCTCGGTCACGGTAACCACCGGTTGCATGGTCTGTAGCGCCAACAGGATATCCTCCAGCGAGGTCAGCTTCATGTTGGGGCAGATCAGGGCCGGAGAAGCCAGGATAAACTCCTTGTCCGGGTTATCCTGCCGCAGTTTAAAGAGAATCCCGGCTTCGGTGCCGATGATGAACTTTTTGGCCGTACTTTTAGCGCAGTAGATATACATACCGCTGGTGGAACAGACATGATCAGCCAGGGCTGAGACCTCGGGGGCGCATTCCGGGTGGCAGATGAACAGGGCGTCAGGATGGGCTGCCTTGATCTCCTGCACCCTGGCAGCGGTCAGCCGCTCATGGGTGGGGCAATAGCCTTCCCAGTAAACAAATTCTTTGTCCGGTAACTGTTTGGCAATCCAGCGTCCCAGGTTACGGTCCGGGGCAAAGATCAGCTTCTGCTCTTTCAGGGACCGCACCACCGAGACCGCATTGGCTGAGGTACAGCAGATATCTGACTCCGCCTTGACCGCTGCTGATGAGTTGACATAGGTCACCACCGGCACGCCCGGGTGCTGCGCCTTTAACGCCTGCAGACCGGAGACATCCACCATATCGGCCATGGGACAACCGGCATCAGCCCGGGGCAGCAGAACTTTTTTCTGAGGAGACAGAATCGCCGCTGATTCAGCCATGAAATGCACGCCACAAAACACAATAACATCGGCATCGGTCTTGGCGGCCTCCATGGAAAGCTGCAGTGAGTCGCCGGTGATGTCGGCAATGGCCTGCACCTCATCACGCATGTAGTTGTGGGCCAGCAAAACGGCATTGCGCTCCTTGAGCAGACGCCGGATTTCAGTACAGATGTCAGCGGTAGACATATCCCCTCCAGTGCGACTTGTCTGTTGACAATCGCTGAAATAAAAAGTTATAAAAATCTCTCTTCGGGATGTAGCGCAGCCTGGTAGCGCACCTGCTTCGGGAGCAGGGGGTCGCTAGTTCGAATCTAGTCATCCCGACCAATACATTCAAGAGCTTACGGACAACATCCGTAGGCTCTTTTTCTTTCTGCCGCAGGGACTACAGCACATTATTACGGCGTTGACACCATAGCAGACTAATCAATGTATGGCTAGCCCCAGCCAGCGCTGAAAACCAGCCCCAATTATGCTTTCCAGACACGGGGAGAGAAAAGAAGGTACTAAAACAGCGCAAAAAATATCCTACCTTTTGATTTTACCCTTTTTAACCATGCAGGCCTTAAGCGTTAATCCCGGCCTGAAGCCCGCCTGCAGGCATTCAGCCAACGCCTTGTTAAAGTCGTAACATTCCGCTTTCTTCTCAGCAGTTACAAACAGAGAACAGTCACGGAACGTGCCGGTGTTAATGGATTGAGCCTCAGCATCTGTCATTGCTGCACTCGTGGACATTGCGGAGCTACCAAGAAGAATCAGAAACAGTAAAATCGATTTGTATTGCATGGGGTCACCTTTATGAGCAAAGAAGGTCCTGAAGCAAATATAATACTTCATCACGCATCACGGCCCCACGCGTTGATGCCTGGGGCCGTAATCTACAGGCTTTAGTAAGGTGGCTGTGTTACTTGGCAGCTGCAGGCGGTGCAGCTTGCGGCGCAGTAGCCGGAACCGGTACTGCGGCTGGAATCTTTTTCAGTGTTTCAACCTGAGCAGTCAAGGCGGCTTTCTCATCCGTAAGCACGGCAATCTGCGTCTCCAGCTTTTTCTTCTCTGCAGCAACCTGCTCAAGCTGGGTAGCTAGCTTTGCCTGCTCTGCCTTTACCGTGGTCAGCTCTTTTGAAGCGGCCTCACACTTTTGCAGATCAAGACGCAGCTTGTCCTCACTTTGCTTCCGCTCCTCAAGCACTTTTACCCTGCTCTTTACCAGAGCCAGTTGCTTGTCCACCGCAGCAACATCTTCTTCACTACGCCCGGCAGCCGCCCGTGAAGTAGCAAGAACAAGTGTCATATCGACCATTTGCAAATTATGGACAACTTCTTGTTCCGCTTCTGGCTTAAGTCCGCCAAGTCCCATCCACTGCCGACCTTTGTCATACCCCTGCTCAGCCTTTTTCAGGGAGCTCCGCGCTTTGTCTATTTCCGTCAAGGCCTGGGGATAGTTACCGACCTTGGCTGCAAGTTCTTCAATAGTGGTCTTTGCCGCAGCAATTTTGGCAGGATAATCGACCTTATCAGCTGCACAACAGATGGAACCGCAGCTAATAACACTTACCATAATGAAAACAACAATATAAGCCCGTGTCATATCACTTCCCCCCTGCCTGCAAAAGCTGGTCGAACTGCGTCTCAAGCTTCTTCAACTCTGCCCGCCGTAGCACCAACTGTTCAGCAGCCTCCATCTCGGCGGTCTTGGCCTCGGCAATGGTCAGCTGAAGATCCATCAGCTCTGTCTTTTGCAGGGCCAGCGGGCCGTTTTTTGCTGCCAGAGCTGCTTTAGCCGCGCCAAGGGTCTCCTGCGCCGTAGCCAGTTGGCCCTTCGCAAAATCAGCGGCCTTACCTGTGCTGATCTTGGTCATTCGCTCGGTCAGTGGCTGTAATTTGTCAGAAGCATCTTTCAGTTCATCAGCAAACCCGCTGCCTGTCGCAAAAACCAGCAGACAGCATGTTCCTACCAGCAGACGTTTCATACGGTCCTCCTTTGATCGCTTTGGGTTACAACTTGTAACCCTATACACCCGGAACCGCATCCGGTCAAATCAGTGCCCCTGCTTTTTCTCTGGAATTCAGGCACAAAAAAACCCGACGGTAAAACCGTCGGGTTTTAAAAACAGGGTGTGGCTCAGAATCAGGAAGGATAGACAGAAACCTTCTTGCGGTCACGTCCCATACGCTCAAACTTGACAACCCCTTCAATCAGGGCGAACAGGGTGTAGTCCTTGCCGCAACCAACGTTGTTACCGGGATGGATCTGGGTACCACGTTGACGATAGATGATGTTACCGGCCTTAACCAGTTCACCACCGAATTTTTTACAGCCAAGTCGCTGGCCGTCTGAATCGCGACCGTTCCTGGAACTGCCGACGCCTTTTTTATGTGCCATGGTTCTCTCTCCTCGGAAAAATAAATCGTAAGCGCTTAGGCGCTGATCTTTTCAATCTTCAGTACGGTGTGGTACTGACGGTGACCGATCAGCTTGCGGCTGTTCTTGCGACGCTTTGACTTGAAGACAAGAATCTTCTTGTCACGGCCCTGCACAGCAACCTTGGCAGTTACTGATGCACCAGCCACCAGCGGAGCTCCGACCTTAACGGCATCGCCGCCGATCATCAGCACCTCGCCAAACTCAATCGTGTCACCCACGACGTTGTCCAGCTTCTCAACCTTCAGGAAATCGCCTTCAGCGACTTTGTATTGCTTGCCACCTGTCTTAATCACTGCGTACATGGTTGGTACCACCTCTTCGTTTTTTACAGAGTTGTGGACTATAGTTAAACAACTCCATAACGTCAAGCACTTTTTCGGCTAAATAAACAAAAAACTGAAGTGCCTTTGCCTACGAGCAGCTACAGCTCTGCTGATCCTTATGGTACGAAAGTCGCACCCCGCACTTCTGGCACCGCCAGAAGAGACCGCCTCAGCCAGGCAGCAGGATCATCTTGCCTTTGCATTCTGGACATTCTTTTTCATTTTGCATCTGCGACTCCTTTTCCGGGTATACAGCTATGCAACCGTCACGCAAACACTACCCACTCCGGCAATGCTGGCCTCCATCCGGTCTCCGGCCTGTACCCGGCCAACCCCGGCCGGTGTGCCGGTCAGGATCACGTCCCCTTCTTCTAGGGTAAAGATACCGGACAGATAGTTGATAATCTTTGCTACCGTATTGATCATCAGACCGGTCGAGCCGTTCTGACGCTGTTCACCATTCAAGGCCAGGCAGATAGTCAGGTTCTGCGGATCAGCCACCTTGTCTGCCGGTACAAAATCAGACAGCGGGCAGGAAGTATCAAACCCTTTGGCAATCTCCCAGGGCAGCCCCTTTTTCTTCAGGTTATCCTGTACATCCCGCAGGGTCATATCAATGGCGACACCGTAGCCTGCCACATGGGACAGGACATCGGCCTCGGCAATATCCTTGCCGTCTTTCCCGATCAGTACGGCCAGCTCTGCCTCATAGTGACAGTCACTGCTATACGCCGGTATCTTTACTATCTCACCGTTACCGATTATCGCTGTGGCAGGCTTCATAAACACCACCGGCGCGGTCGGCGCCTCATTGCCCAGCTCTTTGATATGATCCACATAGTTGCGGCCAATACAGAGGATCTTACCGACGATATATTCATTGTCTATTGCAGGAACGAATACGGTTTTCATAGCAGGCTCTCTCCGGTCATCTCTTTTGGCTGGGCCATCCCCAGCAGCTGCAGCATGGTGGGAGCAATATCAGCCAGCTTGCCGCCTTCTTTCAACACAGCCCCCTTACGACTGTCATCCACCAGAATCAGCCAGACCAAGTTGCAGGTATGGGCGGTGTAGGGTTCGCCATTTTCATCAGCCATCTGTTCGGCATTGCCATGATCAGCCGTGATCAGCACGGTACCACCCAGTTGACGGACCTTTTCCACCACCTTGCTGGCACAGGCATCCACCGCCTCGACGGCACGGATGGCAGCAGGCAGAATGCCGGTGTGCCCAACCATATCGCAGTTGGCAAAATTCAGGATAACAACATCATAGATATCCTGATCCAGTCGTTTAACCAGCTCATCAGCCACCAGATAGGCACTCATCTCCGGCTTCTGGTCATAGGTGGCCACCTCTTTGGGGGAAGGGATCAGGGCTCGGTCTTCATTGGCAAACGGGGCCTCAACACCACCGTTAAAGAAGAAGGTGACATGGGCGTATTTTTCGGTCTCGGCAATCCGCAGCTGCTTCAGGCCCGCCTCCGCCAGCACGCCACCCAGCAGGTTGGTCAGCTCTTGCTGCGCATAGGCGATCGGCAGACCAAAGGTTGCATCATATTCGGTCATGCAGACATAACCAGAGAGCTTCGGTACCCGCTGCCGCTGAAAACCGTCAAACTGCTCAAAGGTCAGGCTACGGGTGATTTCACGGGCACGGTCTGAACGAAAGTTAAAGAAGATAATCCCATCGCCGTCATTAACAGTACCTACCGGAGTTCCATCCGCACAGATCACGCAGGGCAGCACAAATTCATCATATACTCCAGTCACGTAGCTGGACTGGATCGCCTCTGCTGACGAGGCGTGACACTCTCCCTGGCCCAGCACTATGGCGTTATACGCCTGCTCAACCCGCTCCCAGCGATTATCCCGGTCCATGGCATAGTAGCGCCCCATCACCGTGGCAACCCGACCGCTGCCGATCCCGGCCAGCTCTGCCTCAAGCTCTTCCAGATAACCGGCCCCGCTCTGGGGTGGCGTGTCACGTCCATCCAGCAGGCAGTGAATGAATACGTCGGCCAGCCCCTGTTGTTTGGCCAGCTTGACCAGGGCATAGAGATGGGTGTTGTGGGAGTGCACCCCGCCGTCAGACAGCAACCCTGCCAGATGCAGTCGGCCACCACCGGCCTTAACCTTGGCAATACAGTCCAGCAAGACCGGATTGGTGAAGAAATCACCATCCTGAATTGATTTGGTGATGCGGGTGAAATCCTGATAGACGACCCGACCGGCACCCAGATTAAGGTGCCCTACCTCTGAATTGCCCATCTGCCCTTCCGGCAACCCCACCGCCATGCCGGAGGTCTTGATCTGCACATGGGGAAACTCTTGCAGATACCCAGCCAGATTGGGAGCCTTGGCCATGGCAACAGCGTTGCTGTCAGGACAGGGGTTAATGCCCCAGCCATCCAGAATCATCAGCATCAGAGGTTTTTTCATCCGCTCAACTCCTTCTTAAAAACGAGGGCCCATATGCGGGCTTCCGCTTGCACCGTTCTTTTTGCTCTTACTCTTATCCAGCTGTTCAATAATAACCTGATCACCTTCCTTCAGGTTGCCCTCAACAAGTTCAATAAAACTGGCATCACCAAGTCCGGTGGTAACTGCCACCGCCACCGGCTTATCCTCCTTCAGCAGATAGACCTTCTGTTGTCTTCCACCAGGCTTTTCCTTACCGCCTCCGGCAGGTTTTGGGCCTGTTTTGGCAACCTTTTTATCCGTATCTGACTTGGGGCGAAAGCGCAGCGCTGCAGCAGGCAGCTTCAGGACGCCGTCACGACGACCGGTCTCAATGGAGACGTTGGCGGTCATGCCGGGCTTCAACTGCAACTCTTTATTATCCACCTGCACCACCACAATATAGGTAACCACATTCTGGACCGTGATCGGGGCAGAGCGGATCTGGGTTACCCGCCCTTTGAAGCTGCGATCCGGGTACGCATCAACCGTAAAGCTGGCAGCCTGATCCAGACGGGCACGGCTGATGTCAGCCTCGTCCACGCTGGTTTCAATCTGCATCTTGGTCAGATCCTGGGCAATGGAAAAAAGGGTCGGGGTCTGGAACGAGGCAGCCACGGTCTGGCCCACATCAATACTACGTGAAATAACAATGCCATCCACCGGAGAACGGATCACCGAGTTTTTCAGGTTGGTCTCAGCCTGCATCAAGCTGCCACGGTACTGAGTCACGCCGGCCTCAGCCGATTTGATCCCGGCCAGGGCGGCATCATAGGCGGTCTGGGCAGCATCAAAATCACTCTGGGCAACAATTCCCTGACTGATCAGCTGCCTGTTCCGCTCAAGGGTCCGCTTGGCATCGGCCAAGGTGACCCTTGCCTTCTGCAGGTTAGCCTGGGCATTCAGGAAGTTACCCCTGGCCTGCTCAACCTGGGCCAAAAACAGGGCCGGATCGATCTCGGCAATCACCTGTCCTTTTTTCACCCTTGAGTTGTAATCAACCAGCAGTTTTTGAATGGTTCCAGACACCTGTGAACCAACCTGCACCGTGGTGACCGGATTTACCGTGCCGGTGGCTGAGATGGCAGCAACCACGCTCCCTTTTTCAAGCGGGACCGTTTTGTAACTGACCTTGGGGGCACGTCCGAAAAAGAACCAGACTCCAATGGCAATGGTAACGACAAGTATGGCGGCTATGATAATATATTTTTTCATGATGCAGCAGATTACGCACAAAAAAACCCCGTGTCAACCGACACGGGGTTCGTTGTTGTCTGCCTGCCGAACACGCATCGGCAGGCTAGCTTCGGCACCCTTCCTTGCAGTGGGATACCGGACGGATTCTAAAGTGTGCAGTCCACATAACAGGATTCTCCTTTCGGGCGGAGTTAACTGATGTATGAAAATAATAATAACCGCTACTACAAAAGTCAATCCCGCAAACTGATTAAAATTGTTTAAAGCATGGCAGGGGTAGCAGGATTCGAACCTGCGGTGACGGAGTCAGAGTCCGTTGCCTTACCACTTGGCGATACCCCAACAAAATCGATTTGATTACAGATACTTGGTGGACCAGGTAGGGTTCGAACCTACGACCTGACGATTAAGAGTCGCCTGCTCTACCAACTGAGCTACTAGTCCATTTCTCCTTCATCTGCTTTCGCGAAACGCCGACGCATATTATTTGTTTTAACGATTTTGTCAATCGCTTTTTACGTTTTTGTGCCTCCCTGCTGAATCAGCGGCTCAGCTCTGTAACGAATAGATGTCGCCAATGACGGCTTTTGCTTGAAACAGACCGTAGCCGACGCTATAACGGTTCCGAACAACAAACAAAACGAGGTGGCACAGATGTCTTTCCGAACCATAGAATGGCGCGATGACGCCGTGATCATGATTGACCAGACCCGCCTGCCGATGGAAGAGATCTACCAACGTTATACTGATTTTAATGCTGTGGCAGAGGCGATCAAAGGAATGGTGGTCCGTGGGGCACCGGCCATCGGCGTAGCCGCTGCCATGGGCGTTGCCCTGGGGGCGCGGGAGATCATTGCCGATACCCAGGAATCATTCTTCCGTCAACTTGATAACGTCTGCGATGTGATGGCCCGCACCCGGCCCACGGCGGTCAACCTGTTCTGGGCCATTGAGCGGATGAAGCAAAAGGCACTGTCTCTGAAAGGCAGCCCCCTGGAAACCATCCGGGCCGGGCTGAAGGAGGAGGCGATCCGGATTGAGGCAGAGGATCTGGCAATCTGCAAAAACATCGGCAGGCACGGCGCTGCTCTGATTCCAGAGGGAGCAACGATTCTAACCCACTGCAACGCCGGCGGTCTGGCAACCGCAGGCTACGGCACCGCCCTGGGGGTAATCCGAGCAGCCCATGAGGCGGGCAAAAAAATCCAAGTCTTTTCCGATGAGACCCGCCCCTGGCTGCAGGGGGCCCGCCTGACCACCTGGGAGCTGATGAAGGACCAGATTCCGGTTACGCTGATTTCCGACAACATGGCCGGTTTTTTCATGTCGCGGGGCGAAATCACCTGTTGCGTGGTTGGCGCGGACCGGATTGCCGCCAATGGAGATACCGCCAATAAAATCGGCACCTTCAGCGTAGCGGTGCTGGCCAAAGAGCATGGCATCCCGTTCTATGTGGCAGCGCCGGTCTCCACACTGGATCTATCTCTGAGCGATGGTTCCCAGATCCCGATTGAAGAGCGGCCCTTCACTGAAGTTACCCATATCCGTGGTCTGCCGATTGCACCGGAAGGGGTCAAGGTGCGTAACCCCTCCTTTGATGTGACACCGGCAAAGTACATTACCGCCATCATCACCGAGCACGGTGTGGCCCAAGGTAATTACCTGAAGGAGCTGGCAGCCCTGGCTGCTGCCTGATATGCCAAGCACCCGTTTTGACCATAACTTTTCCTGGATCATGGCCCTCGAAGATGAGCCGTCCCGTGATCAGGAGCTGATCCGGCTGTTGGAACAGTCCGGCTTTGCCTATGGAGCCCGCTCGGCAACCAACCTGCTGCTGATGGCAGGGCTTTTCCCCGTTGAAACCCTGCTGAAACTGGCACTGGCCGCACTGCATACCCCTTCGCCGGATATGGCCTTAAACGGCTTTGAACGTTTGGTGGGGATACTTGATCGCAACCACCTGATGACTGTCATCGCCAACCGCAGACGACTTGGCCAGTGTATGTTTCTCTGCGGCGCCTCACCATTTCTGACCAACCTGATCTTCAAGGAACCGTCCTTTTTCTCCCGTCTCTTTGCCGACAATGAACTGGAGCAGTCCCGTACCAGGGCTGAACTGCTGGCTGGCCTGCGTCGCAACATACCGGACCATGCTGACCTGCAGAGCTTAATGAAGGTACTACGCTGCTTCAAACGTTTTGAAATCCTTCGTATTGCCGCCCGTGACCTGAACGGTCTGGCGCCATTGGAAGAGGTGACCAGAGAGCTGTCAGATCTTGCTTCGGCCACCTTGCAGGTCGCTTACGAGACCTGCCATCGCCTGCTGGTTCAGGAGTACGGCACCCCGCTCAAGGAGACCTCTGACGGCCTCCGGCCGACCGTCATGACCATCCTGGGCATGGGCAAATTTGGCGGACGGGAACTGAACTTTTCCTCTGATATCGATATCATCTATTTTTACGAGACTGATAAAGGAAAAACCGCCGGCATTGACGATGGCCGTGGCGGACGCAAGGGCGTGATCTCCCTGCACGCCTTCTTTAACAAACTGGCTGAACAGGTCACCAAGGCAATGAACCAGGTTACCGAAGACGGCTTTGTCTTCCGGGTGGATGTGGGGTTGCGGCCTGAAGGAAAGTCCGGTGACATGGCGGTATCGCTACGTTCTGCCGAGATCTACTATGAATCCTGGGGACAGTCATGGGAACGGACCGCCATGCTCAAGGCCCGTCCGGTGGCCGGCTCACGTGAACTGGGCGAACAGCTGCTGCAGACCCTGATCCCCTTTGTCTACCGCAAGTATCTCGACTACACCCTGATCGAAGATATGAAGCTGATGAAACAACGGATTGATGCCTCCCTGACCCGCAACCGGGAAGGTGAAATCAACCTCAAGCTGGGCAGGGGAGGGATCAGGGAGATCGAGTTCTTTATTCAGGCCCTGCAGCTGGTCTACGCCGGCAAGATGCCCCGCCTGCGTGAGCGCAACTCACTGATTGCACTGGAGCTACTGGCTGAGGCTAAACTTATCAGTGATGATGATCGCCAGCAGTTGAGCGAGGCCTACCGTTTTCTGCGTACTGTTGAGCACCGTATTCAGGTGGTACAGGAACGACAGACCCACAGCCTGCCGGCAAAAGAGGACGAACTGCTGGCGCTGGCCCGCCGTAGCGGATTCCTGCGGGATAACGGCCTGCAACGTTTTAACGAGACCCTTGAACAGCACCGCCAACGGGTTGCCGCTATCTTTGGCAGCCTGTTCCACAGTCGTGATGAGCAGCTTCAGCATCAGCAGACAAAACCGGAAATCCTCTATCTGCTGGATACCAAGGCCGAACCGGACCTGGTCAAGGATATGCTGGCAGAGCGGCGGCTAGAGGATGTGGACCGGGCCTTTGACAACCTGGCCCTGCTGCGCAGCGGCCCGGTTAAAGGCAACGTCACCGAACGTAACCGCCGTATCCATGCCCAGATCGCCCCGCCATTCCTGCAGGCACTGCTTGAGGCGCCTGATCCGGATATGGCCCTGGCCCATGTCGAGCGCTTCCTTTCCGTCATCAGCGGCAGATCATCCTGCTATGCCCTGCTGGCGGAAAACCATGATGCCCTGCGACTGCTGGCCACCCTGTTCGGCACCTCGGCCTTCCTGTCAAAGATTCTGATCAGCCACCCGGAACTGCTGGAGTCAATGGTGGCCCATACCTACGCCTCCATGGTTAAACCACGGGAGGTGATGGATGAGGAGCTTTCCAGCCTGCTGCTGCAGGCAGAAGATTTTGAGGAGCGGCTGGATGTCCTACGGCGCTACCGCAACGAAGAGTTCCTGCGGATCGGTCTGAACGATATTCATGGTCATTTACGCCAGGGGGCGATCGCCTCTCAACTTTCCTGTCTGGCCGAGGTCTGCCTTGAAGAAGCCTACCGACTTGCCACCACGGAACTGGCCCGGTTCGGACGGCCTCGCTATCAGGATAATGGGCAATTCCACAGTGCCAGTCTGGCAATCGTCGGCATGGGAAAGCTGGGCGGAGAAGAGCTTAATTATCACTCTGACCTGGATATCATCTTTATCTATGACCACCAGGGATACACAGATGGTGATAAACAGATCAGTAATCACGAGTATTTTGCCAAATTAGCCCAGAAGCTGATCTCGATCCTCTCCACCGCTACCCGTGAAGGCTACGTCTATAAGCTGGATACCCGTCTGCGCCCATCGGGTAATGCCGGACCGCTGGTTACCTCGCTGGAGTCGTTCCTTACCTACCACCGCACTGAAGCCCAGGTCTGGGAACGCCAGGCCATGGCAAAAGCGCGGGTGGTACTGGGCGAACCTGTCCTGCGCAGCAGCATTGATGCTGTTATCCGGCAGATGGTCTACGGTGCGTCGCTGGGAGAAGAAGGACGCCAGGAGATTCACCGCCTGCGGATGCGGATGGAAAACGAGATTGCCAAAGAGACCGCCGGTTCCTACAATATCAAGACCGGCCGCGGCGGCATGGTGGATGTAGAGTTTATCGCCCAGTACCTGCAGCTGCGCTATGGCCAACGCTATCCGGAACTACGCACCCAGAATACCGTAGTGGCTCTGAAAGAGATCCAGATTCTTGGCATCATCAGCGAACAGCAGGCAGACACCCTGATTGCCGGCTATAAGTTCCTGCGCAAGTTGGAAAACCGGTTACGTCTGCTGCATGATCACTCCATCAACGACCTTGCCGGGGACCAACGCTACCTGGACAAACTGGCTCGCCGTCTGGCCTATGACCCACACCTACGCCATCCGGGCGAGGCACTTTTGAAAGATTATGAGGCCACCACCGAAGGAATCCGGGATGTCTTTGAACGGATTCTGGGAGAGTTGGCTGAAGGCTAGCTTCTCAAAAGGTGGTTGATGCCGCCTATGGCAAAACCGGTTTCAAAACCGAGGCCGAGCGGGTGGCCTTTCTGTTTGAACGTTATCAGAAACTTACTGCGCCGCTGGTAATGACAGATAAATCAGCAAAAAAGTCACCAAAGGCTAAACCATGAAAAACGACCTTATCATCCAACTGCACAAAAACTTTGAAGAGTATGCCCAACAGATTGACGGCGAAGAGTTTTGGTTTGCCCGTGATCTGCAAGGTTTGCTTGGCTATTCTAAGTGGGAAAACTTTGTCAAAGTTATTGATAAAGCAAAGACAGCCTGCCAAACCGCAGGCCATGCAGTTACAGACCATTTTCCTGACGTCAGGAAAATGGTCGATATCGGCTCTGGCGCGGAACGACCGATTGAAGATATAGCTCTTACCCGCTACGCCTGCTATCTGATTGCCCAGAACGGTGATCCTCGTAAAACAGAAATTGCCTTTGCCCAGACCTACTTTGCCGTCCAGACCCGTCGGATTGAGCTGATTGAGAAGCGCCTTGAAGAACAGGAGCGGCTGACCGCCCGTCAGAAATTGAGCCTTTCAGAGAAAGAACTTTCCGGTCTGATCTTTGAACGGGTTGGCGACAATAGCGGCTTTGCCAGAATTCGCAGTAAGGGTGACGCGGCTCTGTTTGGCGGGCAAAGTACCCAGCAGATGAAAGATCGGATGGGTGTACCCGATAACCGGGCACTGGCGGATTTCCTGCCTACTATCACCATCAAGGCAAAGGACTTTGCCACGGAGATAACCAACTTCAACATCCGCCGCGATGATCTGCGTCACGAAAACACCATTGCCAATGAACATATCAAGAATAATCAGGATGTTCGCAAGGTGCTGACAGACCGTGGTATCAAGCCTGAAGCGTTACCTCCGGCAGAGGATTTAAAAAAGCTGGAGCGACGCTTGAAATCAGAAGAAAAGCAGCTTATCAAACAGGGAACCAAACGTACGTCAAAGAGGAAATCATCATGACCATTGCAGAACAGGTTGCCACCATTGCAAAAAACGCCCGCCAGGCCTCCATTGCCCTGGCGCAGCTTTCCACCACCGTAAAAAATGAGATGCTGCTGAAGATGGCCGACGCCCTGGTGGCTGGTGCCGATAGCCTGATTGCTGAAAATGCCAAGGACCTGGCAGCGGGCAAGGAGAAGGGGCTGTCCGATGCCATGCTGGACCGCCTGATGCTGGATGCCAAGCGGATCAAGGGGATGGCCGATGCCCTGCGTGAGGTAGCGGCCCTGGCCGACCCGGTGGGTGAAGTGACGAAGATGTGGAAACGTCCCAACGGCCTGATGGTGGGCAAGATGCGGATTCCGCTGGGCGTGATCGGGATTGTCTATGAATCCCGGCCCAATGTGACTGCTGATGCGGCCGCGCTCTGCCTCAAGTCCGGCAACGCCGTGGTATTGCGGGGCGGCTCCGAGGCGATCCATTCCAACCGGGCCATTGCTGCCACCCTGCAGGGAGTGATGAAGCAGCTGAATATACCTGAAGCCGCCCTATCGCTGATCCCGTTCACGGAGCGTGAAGGGGTGCTGGAGATGCTGAAACAGGAAGAGCTGATTGACCTGATCATCCCCCGTGGCGGCGAGAGCCTGATCCGCTTTGTGGTGGAGAACTCCCGCATTCCGGTCATCAAACATTACAAAGGGGTCTGCCACCTGTTTGTGGACGCCTCGGCTGATTTTGAGATGGCCACCCGGATCATCATCAACGCCAAGACCCAACGCCCCGGTGTCTGCAACGCCCTGGAGACCCTGCTGATCCATAAGGATGTGGCGGCAAACTTTATTCCAGCCTTTGCCAAAACAATGGGCGAACTGCAGGTAGAATTACGGGGAGATGAGGAGTTCAGGAAGTACGCACCCCAAGCAAAGGTTGCCACGGAAGAGGATTGGGCTGCCGAATACCTGGAACTGATCCTGGCCTGCAGGGTAGTGGATGATATGGATGCTGCCATTGACCATATCAATCAGTACGGTTCACTGCACAGCGAGGTGATTGTGACCAGTGATTATGCCAATGCCCAGCGCTTTATCCGCGAAGTCAACTCATCCTGCGTACTGGTTAATGCCTCAACCCGCTTTAATGATGGCGGTCAACTGGGTTTGGGTGCCGAGATCGGCATCTCCACCACCAAGCTGCACTCCTTTGGTCCAATGGGGCTGGAAGATCTGACCACCACCAAGTTCATTGTCTATGGCAACGGCCAAGTACGGGCATAACCATGTCAATCTGTCTGCAGGAGATTGGTACAATCCATACCCCTTACAGCCTTGCCAGTGGCGCTCCCTATCAACCGGTTAGCGACAATGATCCGGCTCAACGACAGTTCTATGTTGAGCTGGATCCGGCCTATGCAGCAGGGCTGCACCGGCTGGATTCCTATGCCTACCTGTACCTGCTCTTCTATGTTGATCGCCTGACCAAACCATGCCGGATGCAGATCAGCCCGCCTTGGACCGATGGTGCCGTTACGGTTGGTCTGTTTGCCAGCCGTTCACCGGCACGTCCCAATCCAATCGGTCTCAGCGTGGTCAGGCTGCTATCTGTAGAGGGAGCCCGCATCTATACCTCTCCACTGGATGTGTTCGATAACACACCGCTACTGGATATAAAGCCGTATATTCGGGATCTGGATACCAAAACTGATGCCAACTATGGCTGGATCGACGACCTTCCGGACAAGGAACATCTGATGCTGCATATTTTGGGGATACCGCACGAGTTTTAGCTGCAATTGGCAGTGGAATTAGTCTGTTAATTGTTCCGCAATCGTATCCGCCACCCGCACCCCGTCCAAGGCAGCCGACATAATACCACCCGCATAACCGGCCCCTTCGCCGCAGGGATACAGCCCCTGTAGCGAAGGGGACTGCAGTTCGTCATTACGCACAATCCGCAACGGGGCTGAGGTGCGGGTCTCCACCCCGGTCAAGGTTGCTTCCCGTGTTACAAATCCTTTCATCTTCCGATCAAACGATGCAATTCCTTCACGCAGGGTCGTCGTCACATACTCCGGTAGTACGGTTGCCAAATCAGCCTCGGTCGTGCCAGGACGGTAGCTTGATTGGTAGCCGCCTCTGCCCTGCCCGGTAAAGGCCAGCAGGTTCTGGGCCGGGGCACGGTAGCTCCCTCCGCCGGCGGTAAAGGCGGTACGCTCCCACTGTTGCTGAAAACGGACCCCGGCCAACGGATCGCTGCCATCAAAATCTTCGGGACGCACATTGACCACTAAAGCGCTGTTGGCAAGGCCGGAGTCCCGTCCCAGATTACTCATGCCGTTAGCAACCACCATCTCAGGCTCTGACGAACTGGCAACCACCAGCCCACCGGGACACATGCAGAAGGAATAGCAGCTGCGTTTGGTCAGATTGTTATTGTAGGTCAGGGCGTAATCTGCCTTAGGCAGGGCAGGGTGAGGCTTGCCATACTGAATCCGATCAATCAGCCCTTGGGGGTGTTCCACCCGCAGACCGATGGCAAACGGCTTCGGCTCCATCACCAGATTCTTGCGTGACAGCATGGCATAGGTATCTCTGGCGCTGTGGCCGATGGCCAGCACCAGATGCCTGCAGGGCAGTTCATCCTGTTGGTTGCTGCGTACTGCCTTAAGCTGGCCGTTTGTGCTGACAAGATCAGTCAGACAGGTGGAAAAACGCAGATCAGCGCCGCTTTCCAGCAGACCGGCCCGCAGGGCGGCAACCACACTGCGCAGCCGGTCCGTACCGACATGGGGCTTGGCCTGGTAACGGATCTCCGGCGGTGCGCCAAAGCGGATCAGTTGGTCCAGCACCCAGCCGGTATTGGGGTCACGCAGGCGGCAGGTCAGTTTGCCGTCGGAAAAGGTACCGGCGCCACCTTCACCAAACTGGACATTGCTTTCTGTATCAAGCTGTCCATCCCGCCAGAAACGGGCCACATCCTGTACCCGCTCCTCAACCGGTTTACCCCGTTCAAGGATGGTTACAGGGATGCCATAGGCTGCTAGCCGCAGGGCACAGAACAGTCCGGCCGGTCCCATGCCGACAATCACAATCGGATCAGTGCTGGCGCGTTTGGTAAAAATTTGAGGGGGCTCAACGGAAAGTTGCTCTAAATTGGGCGTGCCCTGATGACGTTTCCAGAAACCGGCCTCATCAGCCAGACAGAAGCTAACCGTGTAAACCATCAAAACACGTGGCTTTTTGCGGGCATCTACCCCTTTACGCAGGATACGGAACTGTAGCAAGGCTGTGGGATCAAGCCCGAAGCAGCGTGCTGTCAGGACAGCCAGACGTCCTTCATCCTCGCCTGGTTGCAGGGTAAGGTTGCGGAATAAAAAAGGCATGCTATCAGCGGGGAACAGACTGGAGTTTGGCGCGTTCGATCAGTTGTTCAACCAGAATCACGATATCCAGTGGTGCCGTTGACTTGGGGATATGGAAGCGTGCCCCCATTTCCGGGGTTTCATGTTCATGGGGGCCTTCCTGAAACATGGAGGTCAGCAGAATGATGATCGGCTGCCGTTCTCCAGCCACCCGGTTGATCTCCATACAGGTACTGACCCCACCCATGCGGGGCATGACCAGGTCAGAGATAACCACATCTGGAAACTTTTCAAGGTAGAGCTTTACCCCTTCAATACCATCACTGGCAACAAAGACCGTGAACCCGTTTTCCCTGAAGGCATCCGAAAGAATCCGCTGAAAAAAGGGATCATCATCAATAATAAGAATATTAGCGACCGTAGCTGTCATGGACCCTCAGTGAGTACCCTTTGCCTGTTCACGGGGAATGGTTACCAAAAACGTGGTACCATCCTTTGATGTCTGCTCAACCACTACATTGCCATGGTACAAACGGGCGATACGCCGTGCCACCGGCAGCCCGATACCGGTGCCACGGCTTTTGGTTGAGAAAAACGGTTTAAAGATAGCCTCCAGATGGTCAGCAGCAATCCCGCCGCCATTATCCTCCACCCGAATCTCGATCAGCCCTTGTGGGCTGGTGATCTGAATGGACAACTGGCCACCTTGTGGCAGCTCTTCAACAGCATTCATCAGCAGGTTGGTAAAAATCTGTTCCAGCTCGGTCCGATCAGCCTTAATCGGGGGGACCGCCTCAGGGCAGTTGAAGCTAACCTGAATCCGACGTGCCTCAATCTGTGGCGAAAAGATCTCCAGGGCATCCTGTACGACCTGATCCATCCGGACATCATCAACCACTAGCCGACTGCGGTTGGCAGCATCCACCAGCTTACGGATGATGCCATCAATTCGATCAACCTCTTTCAGGATCTTGCCAAGGTAGTCACCGATTTCCGCCTCCTCTACCCCCTGCCCCAGCAGTTGGGTAAAGAGCGAGATGGAGTTGAGCGGATTACGAATTTCATGGGCCATACCAGCAGCCAGGTAGCCCAGGGCGGCCAGCTTCTCGGTTTGAGCTATTTCTGACTGCGCCCGGTGCAGCGCCTCGGTCCGCTCCTGCACCCTGGTCTGCAACTCACGGTTCCAGGTTTCAATCTCAAGCAGCAGATGCTCTCGTTCTGCCTGCAGTGCCTGATTGGCCAACTCAATCTCCCGTAGCTTGAGCACCGCCTCAATACGGTCAGACAGGACACGGGTATCAAATGGTTTCAGCAGGTATTCCGATGCCCCGGCCTTCATCAGTTCTACTGCCAGTTCTTCATTGCCCCGACCGGTTACCATAATAACATAGCTTGAGGGATACAGTGCCTTAATCTCCAGCAGGGCTGAGAGACCATCCCGGTCAGGCAACTGGTAATCCATCAAGACCAGCTCAATCTGATGCTCAGCCAGCTGAGCCAAGCCCTCGGCAGCAGTTCCGGAAGTCAGCACACGATAGCCACGACGCTGCAGGATTATACTAAGCAGATTTTGAATTGCTGTATCGTCATCGACAATCAGAATGGTTGCCGGAACGGAGTGAACGTTTGGAGCCATGGGGTAACAGCCGATGTTACGGTGTGGCGACAGGAAGCCGGATCGTCATAACCGGACAGGGGGCACTACGTACCACCCGTTCGGCAGTACTGCCAAAGATCAGGTGATCAAGACCGGTGCGACCGTGGGTACCGATAATGATCAGTGAGCTCTCCTGCTCGGCCGCAACCCGTATAATTTCTTCGTAGGGGACACCGGTAACCACCGCTGTTGTAAAGGCGCTAAACTCTTTTAAATTTTCATTACAAAAAGTTTCCAACATCTTAACGGCACCGGTTTCGATCTCTTGCTCGAGCTGTTCAAAGGAGATATGGGGCACATAGAAACCGCGCAGATCTACCGGTTCATTGATGACATGCAGTACCAGCAACGATGAGTTAAAATTTTGAGCCAGTGTCAGGGCATATTCGCAGGCGACTTCGGAGTAGTCGGAAAAATCAATTGCCAGCAGGATTTTTTCAAAACGTTTCATCAGTGATTCTCCTCTCACGTTGCAGGCGACGGAAACATTTTCCCCATTACCTTTCGCAGCTCTTCAAGCCTGAGGGGCTTATTAAGATACTCAAAAGCACCCAGATTCAGCGCCTCAAGGTAGGACTCCACCTCACCAAAAGCGGTAATCATGATCACATTGCTGGCAGGATGCTCCCGGTTCAGCTCACGCAAAAAGGTAAGGCCATTCATCTCCGGCATATTCAGATCGGTAATAATCAATTCAGCCGGTTTGTCCCGCAAACTGCTCAATGCCTCCAGGCCGTTTGCTGCGGTGTTTACCTCGTACCCTTCACGGCTCAAAAGACGCGTCAGGGCGATACGAGTGTTTTCCTCGTCATCTACCACCAGAATTCTTTTGAGCTTCTCAGCCACGCCACACCCCGCCCCCAAAATACCTGCTAGAGGTAAGTCTAGCACGGCGTCCCGGTCTGTCAAGGCAGGCGGCTTAACCTTTATATCATAATGCAGTGAACAGGGTCATCGGCGCCAACCCCGGTTACTGTTTGATACCATGCGCATCTAGAACAATGTAGGCTGGTTTCCCGGGCGCTGCCTGCAGCTTCAGGGGGGTGCCGTTCAGTTCAATCTCGACACTGGCAGCGTCTGTCAGGTCCAGGGCGATGGTACGGGTAGCCTTCCACTCAATCAGATCACCACTGGTCAAATCGTACCCCTGAGATGCAGCATCATCAATTGTTACCGACAACGAACTGTTCCGGTTAACCTTCATCCTGACCATAAAACCATCAAGCGGCTTTTTAGGAGGGGTCGTCTCTGCTGGTTTTTCAACAACAGGCTCTTGCTGTTCAGGGCTGACTGCTGGTGTTCCCCGAACACTGGAAAGCGTCGGCTGAACGGCCACTGTTGGCACCGGCTGAGGCTGAGGCTGAGGCGGGGGAGGCAGAGTATGTTTGGGTGGCGAGGGAACCATAAAAAGGGAAGAAGCTATCAACGCCACCAGCAACACAGCAGGTAGGAGCAGGCGTTGCCAATTCAAGCTGAAGCCTGTCGTTGTCTGACGGGCCTGTTCGGTCTTCACCGGCTCATTGGAAAGCGTTGCCTCCTGCTGACCGGCCAGTTGGATCAGCTCTTCTGACTGCAGACCAAGGTAGCTCGCATAGGTTCTCAGGAAGCCTTTCAGATAGGCAGGACTGGGAAGATCCTGAAAACGGTCTTCCTCCAGGGCGCGCAGATAGGTTTTACCAATTTTGGTAGCTTCTGCCGCCTCTTCCAGTGAGATGTTGCTGAATTGACGGCAACGGCAGAGAATAGAACCAACGGTATGCTGCTCAGGTTCCTCAACTATAGCCAGCTGATCATGTTCCACGAATAGGCTCCTACCTGAGCAGGTCGATATAACCCATGGCAGTGTGACCGATTTCAGAATCAGGTGAAATCCTGACCACCTCTTTGAAGGCTGCCTTGGCAGCAGCCAGCTGGCTTTGCTTCATTAACGCCAACCCCAGGTGAAAGTATGCCTGGTTGTAATCAGGCGCTATCTCAATCGCCCGACGGTATTCCTCAATGGCCTGCGGCGTCTTGCCCTGGGCAAACAGAACCCGCCCAACAGTCACTTTGATCATCGGATTACGCGGATCAGCAGCACGGACGATCTGCAGTTCTTCCAAAGCGGCGTTGTAATCCCCTTTGCCAAGATAGGCCAGGGAAAGATTGATCAAGGCATGGTCGTGGTGGGGATAAAACAGGTCATCCTTGACTGCCCGGAACTGCTGGATAGCATTATCCCAGCGGCTGGTCTCAAGATAGAGTACCCCTAAATCATTGCGTGCATCGGAGTAGTTGGGACGCAGGGCCAAGGCCCGCAAAAAACGCTGCTCAGCAAGATCAAGCCGCCGTTTGCCGGTCAGGGCCCGCCCCAGGTTATACTGAAGCTCTGCATTGTTGGGATCCAGCTTTTCCGCTTCAGTCAGGTCAGTCAAAGCAGCGGTATAGTTTCGCTCCTCAAGGTACGAAACCCCCATCTGATAGTGGTACGAAGCCGGTTTTCCCGTGGATGATGTAGCGACACAGCCCGCTAGAGCCGACGTAAACGCCAAAACAGTCAACAGGATTCCGTAGCGCATGGGGGCTCCTTGTAATGGGTTAGCAACACGTAACATGCTGTAAAAACTACCAGACATCAGTATGCTTGTCAATTAAACCCCAGATCCCGGAAACTTGTCAGCCCCTTGAAGCTGCGATAGCGGGCCTCAATCTCCGGGTAGGTCAAACGCTTCATCCGGTTCAGGCTGAAATCCTCCACATTGAAGGAGGCCATCACTGAACCGAACACCAGGGCCTGCCGGATCCCTTCTTCAGACAGGTCACCGGTATTAGCCAGGTAGCCCATAAAGCCACCGGCAAAGGTATCTCCTGCACCGGTTGGATCAAAGACCTCTTCCAGTGGCCAAGCCGGAGCGGCAAAAACAGTCTCGGCGGTGAACATCAGCACACCGTACTCGCCCCGCTTTACCACCAGACGCTTGCAGCCCTGGCTGATCATCTGGCGAGCTGCCTTGACCAGGTTAGCCTCACCGGTCAACATGCGGGCCTCCCCTTCGTTGATCACCACAATGTCAACCCGTCGCATGACCTCTTTCAACGCTTCAGGCTTGGAAGAGATCCAGAAGTTCATGCTGTCACAGGCGGTTAGGCGTGGTTTCTCCACCTGATCCAGCACCTGCAGCTGCAGCTCAGGATCGATATTGGCCAGGAAGAGGACATCGGTACTACGGTAAGCCGCAGGCAGTTCAGGTTTGAAATCCAGCAGCACATTCAACTGGGTATCAAGGGTCTGGGCCTCATTCAGGTCATAGCCATACTTGCCGGACCAGTGAAAGGTCTTGCCCGGAATCCGCTGCAATCCCTGCAGGTCAATCTCCCGTGACTTGAGAAAACTAACATGCTCTTCAGGGAAGTCCTCACCCACCACCGCTACCAGTGAGACATCGCTGAAAAAACTGGCTGAGGTAGAGAAATAGGTGGCAGAACCGCCCAGCACATTTTCGCCCTTGCCAAAGGGGGTCTCTACCGTATCAAAGGCAACCGTACCGACAACAACAATACCCATATGTATATAGCTCCTTAGTTCAGATACTTGGAAACGATCGGGCCAAGCTTGGCAACAGTGGCTGCCGGAATCACGGAACGATCAGTAATAATAGCGCTTGCCAGGGCACTGCCACAGCAACAGCTCTGCTCAAGCAGCGTGGTGTCGTGCATAAGCTGGCGGATGATTGCCTTGGACATGACCACATTCTTGTGCATGATCTCCAGAATCGCCTCCACCGTGACATCATCGTGGGTTTCATGCCAGCAGTCGTAATCAGTGGAAAGTGCAATCACACCGTAGCAGATCTCAGCCTCACGGGCCAGCTTGGCCTCGGTCAGGTTGGTCATGCCGATGATATCTCCCCCGATGCTACGGTAGAGGTTTGATTCAGCACGGGTTGAAAAGGCAGGCCCCTCCATACAGATGTACGTGCCCCCCCTATGGGTGATCGCGCCAGCCTGCTGAGCAGCCCGGTACAGCTTGTCAGACAGACAGGAACAGGTCGGATCGGCAAAGCCGACATGGGCTACAATCCCATTCCCGAAAAAGGTGGCCTCTCTGACCCCTTTGGTACGATCAATAAACTGATCGGGAATTACAATATGACCCGGCGCAATCTCTTCTTTCAGACTGCCCACCGCAGAGACCGAAATAATCCGCTGCACCCCCAGCCGCTTCATGCCATAGATATTGGCCCGGTAGTTGACCTCCGACGGCAGCAGGCGGTGCCCACGACCGTGACGTGGCAGAAAGGCCATCTTTACGCCGTTCAAAACGCCGGTTATATACGCGTCTGAAGGTGCGCCAAAGGGTGTCTCAACCGTCACTTCTTCAACCTGCTCCAGCCCTTCCATCTCATACAGTCCACTACCGCCAATTACGCCAATCATTCCGGAGTCCCTTCTTCCTGCGCCTCTTCCTGTTCTTTTTCCTGCTGTTCGCGCTGTTTCTTACGTAGCAGTTTTTCTGCCACCATGGCTGCCGAGGCCTCTCGCTGCGCCCGCAACAGTTCGCTGCCGGTGTGGGCTGTACTGGCCCCCATACAGAAAAATACTGGCGGATCATGCTCCGACGCACGGGCAACCGCCGCCCTGAAACGGATCAGGCCGGTTGCCGTTTGCTGCTCATCCAGCCCCGGCAACAGGATTGCAAAGCCGTCTCCACCGGTGCGGGAGACCAGATCTTCAGCCCGGAAGCCCTCCTTCAGCAGGCGGGCAGCCTTCATCAGGATCAGGTCGCCCCGTTCACGCCCCTGTTCATCATTGGTCAGCTGCAGGTTATCCAGAGAGGCGATCACCACACTGACCGGGAAGCGCCGGCCACGGGAAAGCCGCTCAAATTCAGTATCAAAATAGGCCCGGTTATAGAGACCGGTCATTGGGTCATGGACCGTCAGATAGGCCAGCTGCTTCTCCCGCTGCCGCCTCTCAGAGACATCATGCCCCACACTGAGGATCTCCGGCTGCCCCTTTTCATTGTAGGCAGGGGAGTTACTCCAGGCCACCCAGATCCTGCTGCCGTCCCAGCAGATCGTCTCGTGCTCCGATGTGCGGAACTGCTCAGGGTTGGCACCGATTTCCGCAATTAACTGCCGCAGACTCTGCCCGGTGCTTTCCACCTCCGGCACAATGGTACCCACCAGATGCCGGCCCACCAGCTCTTCCGGCAAAAAACCAAAGAATTCACAGACGTGGGAGTTGGCAAAGGTAATAATGCCGTCGCTGGTCCAACGTAGGATAAAACTGCTGGAACGCTCCACCAGTTCACGGTAATTGCGCTCGGAAAGCCGCATCCGTTCTTCAATCCGTATCCGGTCAGACACGTTACGGGTTACTCCCTGAAAACCGACCAGACCTCCTGCCTCATCACGGATGGCGGAAACCGACACCTCGGCAGGGACAAGATTGCCCGACTTATGCAGTATCAGGATCTCCAGCAGCCGATGGCCGACTTTTTTTCCTGTCTGCTCTTCTGCCACCCTGGCAGCCAGACGGCCCAGCACAAAATCACGGGAAGCCGAAGCAAGCAGTTCCGGGAGAGGTCGGCCCACCAGCTCTTCCGGGCTGTAGCCAAATTGCGTGGTGACCGCAGCATTAACGTAGCTGAAACAGAGCTCGCGGTCAGTCTGCCAGATCACATCAGGGCAATTTTCAACCAGACCTTGATACAGGGAGCAGGGTTCAGGATGCATGTTACACCTCGCAGGCGGTTGCTACAAAGCGGCAGGTGCGGGCACCATTGGCCCAGCAGTCCACCTCTCGCACCACAAAAGGCCGTCCGTTGTAACTCTCCAGCAGGGCAGCGATAAATCCTTCATCATAGGTACAGATCGCATTATCCAGCACCGGCAGGCCTGAACAATCCAGGTCTTCTGAGACCGTCACCACGAACTGCCCATTAATCAGATCTGCCTCTTCAATGGCCAGAATCCCAATTCCCAGATCCCGCAGGGCCTGGCCAAGCCGTTTGGAAAAAACCTGCAGATCCGCCACCGGCCCAATCAACTGCGTATAGAAATGCTTGCCGGCCAGATACCCAGCCTCATACAGCAGACCATCCGCAACTGTTGCACCATAGTGCCGTTCCAGCACCTCCCGCAGGGTAAACTGCATCAGGCGGTAGGTCTCAACCCGCATCAATGGCCCCAGATTTGGGCGGCCAATCTCAAGATTTCCCAACAGTTCCCAGCTGAACGGATGTTTGCATGCGGGATCAGTCATCGGTGGACTCCAGCGCTGGCTGACAATCCAGCTTTCCCTTCAGCTGCCCGCAGGCAGCCGAGATATCACTGCCACGGCTGTCGCGGGTAATGACGGTAAAATGCCGGTCCAGCAGATACTTGTGGAACGCATCCAGCGCCGCCCTGGTGGGTGGCCTGAAATCAGCTTTTTCATGGGGATTAAACGGAATCAGGTTGATCTTGCAGGGGATGTCAGACAAGAGCCGCACCAGCCGCTTGGCATCCTCCGGCGTGTCATTCAGCCCCCCCAACAGGACATATTCGATGGTAATTTTGCGCCGTCCCGGCAGGGGATAGTTTTTCAGGGCAGCCAGCAACGTGGCGATCGGGTAGGCCTTGTTGACCGGCATGATCCGATCCCGCAGCTCATCGGTGGTGGCGTTCAGGGAGACAGCCAGATTGACGGTTATCTCACGCCCCAGCCGTTCCAGCTCAGGTACCAGACCACAGGTAGAGACCGTCACCCGCCGGGAGGAGAGCTGCAACCCATTGTCCTCGGCCATAATCTGCAAGGCCGGGATGACATTATCCAGGTTGTGCAGTGGTTCACCCATCCCCATCATTACGATGTTGCGCACCTCCACATCACGTCGCACCGCCAGAATCTGATTCACAATCTCAGCGGTGGTCAGATTACGGGTCAGATTAAAGGTGCCAGTCAGACAGAAGGCACACTGCATGGCGCAGCCGGCCTGGGAAGAAATACAGAGGGTGTTACGATCCTCATCAGGGATAATAACCGACTCCACCGCATTGCCATCTTCGAGCATGAACAGGTACTTACGGGTACCGTCATTGCCAACTTCAATGGTTTCAGGCTCAAGTCGACTGATATAGGCGGTCTGCGCCAGCTCGGTACGCAGCGCCTTGGAGACATTGGTCATCTCATCAAAACTACTGGCATCATGCTGGTACAGCCATTTAAAGATCTGGGTTGCGCGATAGCGTTCTTTGCCCTGCCCCTGAAGGAACTGTTCCAGGGCAGGCAGAGTCAGGTTTTTGAGGTCGGTTCGGAGGGGATTGGGCATAGGTTACACAAAAAAGCGGCCCTGTCACGTTGGTGAAAGGGCCGCTTCCGTTTGGCTAGCCCACCAGCTCGAAGCTGTTGAAGAAATACGGAATTTCAAAGGCTGCGGTCTCCGGTGCATCGGAACCGTGGGAAGAGTTCTCTTCAATATTCTTTGCAAACTCCTTGCGGATGGTACCGGGCTCTGCATTGGCAGGATTGGTGGCGCCCATCAGCGTCCGCCAATCAGCAATGGCATTCTCTTTTTGCAGGCACAGCACGATCACCGGCGAACGGGACATAAAGCTGCAGAGGTCGTTGAAAAACGGACGCTCTTTGTGAACATAGTAAAAACCTTCAGCCTGGGCACGGGAAAGATGAATCTTTTTCATGCCGACAATGGCAAAACCGGCCTCTTCAATCTTGGTGATGATCTTGCCTGACAGGCCGCGTTCAACGGCGTCCGGCTTGATGATGGCAAAAGTGCGTTCCATAACTTTTCTCCTTCGAAATTCAAATGGCAATGAAAGGATGCTCATAGCACGCGACTACGTGAAATGTCAAGCTGTTACGGCCTGTCAGCAGGGTAACGGGAAACTTCGCAGCTACTGCTTAACATCCCTGTAATCTGCGCCGACAATGCGTTAAATGATTGCCAATACAACCTGTTACGTTCTATGCTGCGGTTCATGTCCAAACAGAAATCTGCCACACCCGCAACCAGTTCACCCCGCCAGGCCGCCTACAGCACGTTGCAGCGGCTTGCCAACAGCAGCCTGCACGCCGATGACCTGGTTGATCAGGAGTTATCCCACAACCAATTGCAGGGACCTGATCGCGGCCTGTTTGCCGAGCTGGTCTTCGGTGTACTGCGCCGCCAAGGCACCCTCGATCACTACCTGAAACAGCTGGTACAGCAGCCCCTTGAACGGCTGGAGCTGCCGGTGTTGCTACTGTTGCGTCTGGGGCTGTATCAACTGCGTTATCTGGATCGGGTCCCCAGCCACGCTGCAGTGCATGCCACCGTTGAGCTGACCAATACCATCCTGCCCCGTGCCAAGGGGTTGATCAACGGGGTCCTGCGCAGCTACCTGCGCCAGCAGGAAACTCTGACACTGCCTGACCCGACCCGGCAACCAATAGCCTGGCTGGCTGCGGCCTACGCAGTCCCTGAATGGCTGGCTGAACAGTGGTTACAGCAGTTTCCGCAGAGCGAGGCAGCCGGACTTGCTGCCGCATCCGCGGAGATTCCGCCGTTAACCCTACGGGTCAACAGCCTCAAGATCAGCCGAAGCGGTCTGCTGGAACGCCTTCATGCCGCAGAGATTACAGCTGAACCCTGTCGGTTTGCGCCTGAGGGGATTCAGATCCTGCAGCGCTGCCAGATTACCAGCCTGCCCGGCTTTGAGGAAGGGCTGTTTATGGTGCAGGATGAGGCATCACAACTGGTGGCTCACCTGCTGGCACCGCAAACCGGTGAACAGATCCTTGATATGTGCGCTGCCCCTGGCGGTAAAGCCACCCATCTTGCTCAGCTGATGAACGACCAGGGCAGTATTATTGCGACAGACCTGAATGCCCGCCGCATCCGCCGGATTTGTGAATCCGCAGACCGGCTGGAACTGACAAGCATTAAAAGCGTTGCCGCTGATGCCCTTGGTAATGACTACCTGGAAGGGCTGCAGTTTGACCGGATTTTGCTGGATGCCCCCTGTTCAGGTCTAGGGGTGATCCGTCGCAACCCGGAAGCTAAATGGCGGCTGAACCCTGCCGAGATCAGCCGTTGTGCTGCCCGCCAGCGTTTGTTAATTGATGCCGCGGCCTCCCGGCTAAAGCCGGGCGGTGTACTGGTCTATGCCACCTGTTCCACAGCTATTGAAGAAGATGAGACCATTATTAAGGATTTTCTTTCACGTAATCCGCAGTTTGTGGTAGAAAATGGCGCTCAGCTCTTTCCTGCCTGGGCAGACCTGTTTGATGGCTCCGGCTATCTGCGGGCCTGGCCACACCGGCACGGGACCGACGGTTTTTTTGCGGCACGTTTACACAGGGTTGCCTAAAACCCTCATAAGGAATAACCGATGAAGAAGATAGCACCATCCATACTCTCTGCTGATTTTTCCCGGCTGGGGGATGAAGTCCGGGCCGTTGAGGCTGCCGGCGCCGACTACATCCATATTGATGTCATGGATGGACGCTTTGTGCCCAACATCACCATCGGCCCGCTGGTGGTTGATGCCGTACGCAAGGTTACCAGCCTGCCGCTGGATGTACACCTGATGATTGAAGAACCGGAGCGATATGTCGATGATTTTGCCAAGGCCGGTGCCGACATCATTGTGGTACATGCCGAGGCCTGCCGCCACCTGCACCGGGTGGTGCAGCAGATCAAGGCCACCGGCAAGCGGGCCGGGGTATCGCTCAACCCGGCGACGCCGCTCAACGTGCTGGACTATGTGCTGGAAGAGCTGGACCTGGTGCTGTTAATGACCGTCAACCCCGGCTTCGGCGGCCAGTCGTTTATTGAGGCCTGTATTCCCAAGATTCAGGCCTTGCGTGGCATGCTGGATAGCCGCGGTTGTGAGGCAGAGCTTGAGATCGACGGCGGTGCCAAGCCTTCCAACGTTGCCCGGATCGCCCATGCCGGAGCAGATGTTCTGGTGGCTGGCAGTGCCGTATTCGGCAGCAGTGATTATGCTGCCACCATTGCTGAAATGAAGCGCCTGATGCAGGAACCTCGCCTGTAAAAAAGGGAGTCTTATGGCCGACAGTGTACTGATCATTGACGATTCTGAGGCTGTCCGGGAAAAGATCATCAAGACCCTGGAGTCACGTGATCTTTTTTCCCGTTTCTATCAGGCTGAAGATGGCCTGGAAGGGTTCAAGAAACTACTGGCATCGCCGGTGGATATCATCCTCTGCGACCTTGAGATGCCCCGCATGGATGGCTTCAAGTTTCTGGGAATGATGAAGGGCCGGTCCGAGGTATCTGACACACCGGTGATCATCCTGACCGGCAATGACGACCGCGAGCTAAAGATCAAGGGGCTTGAGCAGGGTGCCTGCGACTTTATTACCAAGCCGTTTGATCCTGAAGAGCTGGTGGCCCGGATGCGGGTCCATCTCAAGATCAAGCACCTGCAGGATGACCTCAAACGCTCCAATGAACTGTTGCTTGAACTATCCAATACCGACCACCTGACCGGCCTGTTCAACCGTCGTTTCCTGATGGAGGCACTGGACAAAGAGGTACAGCGGGCTCGCCGCAAGGATGGCCAGGTTGCCCTATTGCTGCTGGACATTGACCATTTTAAACGGGTCAATGACACCCACGGCCACCTGCAGGGAGACGTGGTGCTGCAAAAGGTGGCACTGCATATCCAGAAAGAACTGCGCAGTTATGACATTGCCGCCCGTTACGGCGGCGAAGAGTTTGTAGCGGTTCTACCAGACACCTCTTTAAAAGAGGCCTTTAACGTGGCAGACCGGATTCGTCTCTCCGTACAGGGGATGCGCTTTGCCGGTTCCCTTGCCAATGAAAGGGTCACCGTTAGCCTGGGAGTTGCCCTGTTCCCGTCCCCCTGTTTTGATGACATTGACGGCCTGCTACGTGCCGCTGACGAGGCACTCTATCAGGCCAAGGAGCGGGGACGGAACCGGGTCATCATCAGTGACCCTGGCTGCTCGCCGTAAACAGCCTCACAAAATACAACGAATCAAATAATTACAGGATGTTCACGATGTTTAGACGATCTTTCTTTCATCTGTTGTCGGCGGCCCTGGCCGCCGTTTTTTTATGTCTACCCATTTCAGCTCTTGCTGCTGCAGCATATCAGCTTGCAGCTCCTCCTTTGGGAGAGCGCTGGTTTTCCATCCTGATCGACAATGAACAGGTCGGATTTTACCGCCAACTGACCACATCATTGCCTGAAGGCGGCTATCGGATAGAAGGGGATGGGTCTGTCCGGATGAAGGTGATGGGCTTTACCAAAGAATCCAGCTCTCGTGAGTTGTATCAGGTTGCACCAAATCTGGCCCTTAAAACTGTCGAGGTGGAACAGACCATTAACGGCAGCAAATCCCGCCTGAGCGGCAAGATGGTTCCTGGCGGGCTGCAGATAAAACGGGAGGCTGACGGCAAAAGCAACGTGAAAACCCTGAAGGCTAAATCAGAACTGTTTCCTGGCCCGGTCTTGAACCTGATACCGCTCTTCAAAGGGACACCAACAGGAAAAACTCTGCGGGTATTCAGCTTTGATCCGGAAGAGATGGCAGTCAAAGAGGTTAAGATCAGCGTGCTGGGAGAGGGAAAAACGCCGGATGGACAACCGGCCCTGAAACTGCGCAACAATCTGTATCCCTTTGTTGATAACGACATCTGGCTTGATCAGCAGGGCAATACCCTGCTTGAATCGGTACGAGACGGGCTGGTGATTACCAAAGCTGAACTGCCAGAGAAACTGGCTGGCTTTATCAGCGGCATGGCCCTTTCAAAAAAAGATCTGATCTACGATTTCAGCCTGGTTCGGATCAGCCCGGCCCTGAAAAAAGCCCCGTCAAAACTGGTCGGGCTGTCTGTTGCCATCACCGGTTATGGCGATCAGATCCCTCTGTTGAGCAACGGTTGGCAACAGGTTGAGCGCCAGCAGGGCAGGGTGGTCATAACTACCGGCAGCCTGCGTAAACCTGCTGAAATACTGCTTAAGGTGACAGAGGCATACCTGCAGCCTTCGGAAGGGATTGAGTCTGCAGCAGCCGAGATTGTAGCCAAGGCCAAGGAGCTAACCGGCAACCTCAAGACTGATCAGGAGCGAGTTCAGGCCTTGACCGCCTGGACCTCTGGCTGGCTTGAGGACAGCATTGAAGATGGTGGTAGCGCATTAACGGCATTCAGCAAAAAGAAAGGCAACTGCCAGACTCACGCCAAGCTGTACAGTGCACTGGCCCGTGCCGCCGGTATTCCGACCCGTTTTGTCTCCGGGCTGGTTTCCCAGGACGGAACCAGCTTTCTCTACCACAGTTGGGCAGAGAGCCTGCTGGACGGACGCTGGGTCGCGGTTGATCCCACCTTTAACCAGGTTCCGGCTGATCCAACACACTTGGCCTTTTTTGAAGGCAATCGCCTGAACGATCTGGCACCGCTGGTGGGGGTAATTGGTAAAATCAAGGTGGCAATACTGGAAGAACTCTAGTCATTAGTGCCTGTAAGATGGTTAGCTGATTACAACCTTAATCAGGAAGGTAATATGACAGCATGAGTGAAAAACAACAAAATATTGATCACTTAGTAAGGAGAAAAAATTACATAACACTCACTGAAAACGGAATTATTATAAAACGAAGTCAGGGTATATTTTATTTAATAACATATATATTAATTATATTTATTGTTTCATCTATACTCATACCTGCGCTTTTACATCCATTTGAAAATACAGCAATATTTTTGATCGTATTAATATCTATTACACTGTCTATAAACGTAGCATTAAAAATGTATCCTCAAATAACTAGTATTGATTTTAAAAATAAAAAAATTATTTTTACCGGCCTTTTAGGTAAGAATAAGGCTATATTATATGACGGATTGCGTATTAATGTTTTTTCCCATGTTTATTTTGCTAAAGGTTGGGTAACTGAATTAAATATATCGGTAGAATCAAAAACATGGTGTGTAAGAAGATATTTTTCTAAAAATAATATAGAATCTAAACGTCTATCAAATTATATAAAAAATAATTTATAAATTTCATCTTTATTGAATTTAGCAACACACTACGCTGTTTGCTACCTACCTCTGTAACAGCCGCTCAATCTGCTGCTGATCAATATTTTCAATCGGCCCGATAACCCCCAGAAAACGGTTTTCGGGCCGAAACAGTTCTGCTGCCAGCCCTTGCAACTCTGCCGCAGAAACCTGGGCAACCAACTGCTGGTCCTCGTCAATACTACGGGCAACCCCCATCAGGGTACCCCAGCCGAACCTGATCCCCATCTCACTGACCGAATCACGACTGTAGTCCAGATCTGCCAGATAGACCGTTCTAACCCGCTCCAGCTCCTGTTCCGGTACCGGAGACGCTGCCAGGAGCCGCAACTCTTCCAGTGTTGCCTTCAACACCGTTGCCAGATTTTCAGGTGCGGTTGAAAGATCAATTGAAAGGCAACCGGTTTCATCATAACTGCCGATTGAGGCATCAACCGAATAGATCATCCCTAACCGTTCACGCAGTGCCAAGTGCAGACGTGAACAACCACCGCCAGCCAGAATCCTGCGCAACAGCTTCAGGGCGGTCAGCTCCGGTGCTGCACGGTGGCAGGCCCGAAAAGCAAGCTGCATGGTCATCTGGCTGTCTGAATCCCTGACAAAGCGGCAACTTGGGCCATCAGCAGGTGACAGGACAACCGGCTGGATAATCGGCAACTCTGTACGCTGCCACCCCCCCAGCAAACGTTCGGCAGCCTCCACCATCACTTCATGCTGCACAGGTCCGGCGGCTACCACCACGGCATTGTTGGGGCGATACCAGGTGGCAAGGTGCTGTCGCAGATCTTGTTCCGTTATCCGGGCAATATCCTCCAGACTTCCCACCGTGGATTCCCCCAACGGGTGACCAGGCCAGAGCATCCGCCCCACCACCACATCAGGGCTGATCTCATCCCCATCCTGGCTGATATCCTCCAGCGCCTCTTCACCGATAATCCGACGTTCCAGCTCAATCCCCTCCAACCGGGGCCGCAACAGCATGGAAGCCAGGATTTCAAGCCCCTGGGCGGCAAAACGGGGGTGAATCCTGCCATAGTAGCAGGTTGAATCAGCATCGGTGGCGGCGTTGATCCCGCCCCCCAGCGACTCAAAGGCAGCCTCAATCTCGAGCGAACTGGCGTACTCTGCAGTGCCACGAAACAGCATATGCTCCAGAAAGTGCGATAAACCGGTCCTGCCTGGGGGATCATTGCGCCCACCCACTTTCAGGTAGACCGCCACATCAGCGCTGTGCAGGTGGGGCAACTCCACCGTAACCACCTGCAGACCATTGGCCAGTGTTGTACAGCAGGGTCTTTTCATCGGCTCTCCAGTGCCTGGCGGATCTGCTCACAGCGCTGGCGGTAGCCTTCTTTTGAAAGGTGGCTCTCTGCATGAGGTTCTGACCAGATCGGCCTGGGCCATAATGGTTCACTGCTGAAGCGCGGCACCAGATGCCAATGGATGTGGGGCACCATATTGCCCAACAGCTCGTAATTGATCTTGTCCGGTTTAAAAAGAGCGGCAAGGGCTGCTGCGGTGCTGGTCACCTCTTCCATCATCCCCTGCCGGGTCTTAAGGTCCAGATCAAACAGCTCGGTGACATGTTGCTTGCTAAACAGCAGACAGTAACCGGGGAAAAACTGATCACGGTTCAGGATCAGGTAGCTGTACTCAAACTCCATAATCCGCAGGTCAACATCATCTTCCCAGCGGCTGCACATCGGGCAGCCGGTTTGCTCTCTTATTGTCATGATGAGCCTCTTTCAAAATGTTATGAGGAAGGCCGGATACGAAGCTCACGGCGCGCAACGACTGAGACATACCAATGCAGGTAGGCGAAGCAGCGAGCACCGCGCAACGCAGTATACGGCCTCCGCAGTAGTTTTGAAAAGGCTCATGATTT
>JAJTBI010000138.1 GCA_021286935.1 Geobacteraceae bacterium | reverse complement strand
CGCCTGTCTGCGTCTTTCGTAGATAACTTCACGCTGCTGGTTCATGACGTTATCTTCTACCACCAACACCGTAAGCGGGGCCGTCCAGAGCATGGCAGACGCCCCTGTTTCTCTAGCCTGCAACGTACCGCTGCTGACACCAAAGGGAAGATCAAGATAGAAACTGCTGCCTTTGCCTGGCTCACTCTCCAGCCCGATATCGCCACCCATCAACTCTGCCAGTTGGCGACAGATGGCAAGCCCCAACCCCGTACCGCCAAAACGGCGGGTAGTGGAACTATCGGCCTGGGTAAAGGGAGCAAAGATCTTCTGCCGGGCTTCCGGGCTGATGCCGATACCGGTATCAGTAATGGTTAAGCGGACAAAGACCTGATGAGGTTCAGATTCCAGCTGCTGTGCCGTGATACTGACACTACCCTGTTCAGTAAATTTGATGGCATTGGAAAGCAGGTTAAGCAGAATTTGCTTAAAACGTAGCTGGTCGCCCTGAACTATTTCAGGCAGATCAGAGGCGAGATCACAACTAAACTGTAACTGCTTGGCATGCAAAGAAGAACGCTGGAGAGTAACGACGTCGTTAACGGCCTTTCTAAATGAAAAATCTGCATGCTCAAGTTCAATTTTACCGGCCTCAATCTTGGAAAGATCAAGAATATCATTCAGTAGTGACAGCAGGTTATCACCCGAGCTTTTAATACAGTCCAGATACTGCTCCTGCTCAGGGGTCAGTTCCGTTAAGCCAAGCAATTCCGCCATACCCAGCACGCCGTTCATGGGGGTGCGTATTTCATGACTCATATTGGCCAGAAACTCACTCTTGGCCTGATTAGCAGCTTCGGCAGCCGCCTTTGCCTCCAGCAGGTCATGCTCTGCATTAACACGATCTGTTATATCAACCATTACTGTCAGGAGCAGATCCTGCTGCTGCAGTCGAATCAATTCAGCAGAGAACAGCCCATACAGTTGTTTGCCTGATTTTGATCGTACGGCAATCTTGCTGTTTCTTACAAAATGCTGCTCCTCCAGTTGACGCTTCAGCTCAAGCCGCTGCCCGTAATCAGCAAAGACCCCAAGTTCCAGAGAACTCTTACCGATCGCCTCCTCCCTGGTAAAGCCCAGCATCTGCTGAAAGGCCTCGTTCACATCAAGGTAGACCCCGTCTTCAAGCGTACTGAGGGCCATCAGTGCCGGGCTGGCGTTAAAGGCCCGTGAGAACTTTTCCTCCGACTCCTGCAGAACAGAAATATCCTTCGTAATGCCAAACAGCGCCGGGCTGCCGTTCCAGGTTCCTGCCACCACCTGTGTTTCCACCGCTATCAAGCGACCATCCTTACAAACCAGCGGCACCGGACAGAGGGAGGCGGTACCAGCCAGCATCTCCGTGATGATCCTGCCAGCTTCATCACGCCGCGCTGCCGGATGAATAACCAGTACATGCTGCCCCAGCAGTTCTGATTCCTCATAGCCCAAACGTTGGGTAACCGTCTTATTTACCTTGAGAATCAGACCGTTATGATCCAGCACAAACAAGAAATAGTCGAGGGTGTCAAAGAACGTTCGGAAGTTTGTCTCGCTTTCCCGCAGGCGTTTGTCTGTCTGGGCCACCTCAGTCAGCAGGTTGTTGAAGGTTGCTGCCAGTCGCCCCACTTCATCATCACCCGAAAGCTGTATCGGTGATGCAGCGGCCAGATGCTGCGGATCAATCTGTCCCATGCTGTTGGTAAGCTGAGCAAGACCGGCAGTAACGGTTCCCACCAGCAATCTAACTCCCCAGACCGCTGTCAGCATCACCAGAACCATCCCCCCCAGAAAAAACAGTCTGAAGCGTTGTACTGGCTGGTAGGCCTCTGCAGCCGGTAAGTTAGCAGCCAAAATCCAATCCGTACTCTTCAGTCTCTTAAAGGAAGAGAGCGTCCGCAACCCTTTACTATTGACCGTTTCTCCGCTTCCCTCAAACCCTTCCAGCGCCTTGTCAAACAGACGGTTCATACCGGGCAGTACATCCTGTTTCATGATCCGGCTTGGATCGGGATGGGCGATAAGGGTGCGATCCTGGGCATACAGATAGAGATAGCCGGTTTTACCCACCCTGATCCGGGTCAGGATGTTAAGAAAACTATCTTTGTCCAACAGATCCAGCGAACCTCCCACAATCCCTAACAAGCGACCATGGGCATCAAAAACCGGAGCGGTCATCATAATACTGGGACGACCCGTTTTTGAAGATGGATAGGGATTAGAGATCAGCGGTTTACCACTGGCAACGGTTTTCAGGTAGTACTCTCGGAACGAGAAATCTCTGCCTCGCCGGGCAGGTAACTGGGGAGATTCCACCAGCAGCATCCCCTGCCGCGTAAACATAAACAGCCCACCACCAAAGATACTTTTAGTGCCGCTACGGCTATTCAGCCAAGCCTGCGCTTTATCAGGAGCATTAAATAGATCAGGGGGGGTACTGGCGGCAATACTGATCAGTGCGTTATGGGCAGATATAAGCTTATCATCCAGCCCTGAAGCAAGGGTGGAAACCATGGCAAACTGCTGTAGCTGGACCTGACTGCTGGTTTGCCTCTTAAAATACTGATAGGTACAAAGGGCAGTACTTCCTAAAACCAGCAGTAAAAAAAGTGAAATACTGATGATCAGACGGCTTTGCATCGTTGAAAATCTCATCTTATCTAGTGGTGGCGGTACCCACGCCCCCTTTCCAATTCTGTTTCTGTAGTTCCTGCTGGTAGCTCACAACCTCCTGCCTCAGCTGATCAATCAACTGCTCAGCACCTTCAAGTGAACCGGCCTTTGCCAGCCCCTCAAGACGCCGGGCAACTGCTGCCGTCCTTCCTGCCCCACAGTTCAACGCTGCCCCTTTCAGTCCATGGGCCTGCATGCAGACAGCGCTACTATCGGCACGCATCACAGCGGCATGCAGCTCTGCCACTGCGCTGTCCACCTCATCCAGAAAGATGCTGATAGCGGCTTGAGCCAGGTCACGATCACCGTCCAGCCTCTGAAACAGGTCTTCAGCAGCAAAAACCAGTTCCTCTGCCTCCACCGTCTGTTCAGTTGTAGCAACCGGATCTGAGGCCGTGCCAGCATCCGATACGGCTTGATGGCCGCGTTCCAGCCACGCTGCAATAGCATCAGCCAGACGCGCAGGCTGCACCGGCTTGGTCAGGTAATCATCCATGCCAACGCTAAAGCAGCGTTCTCTGTCCTGCACAAAGGCATGGGCGGTCATGGCGATGATCGGCAGGTTTCGGTTTTGTTCTCCTGCCTCACCCTGCCTGATCCGGCTGGTGGCCTCAAAGCCATCCATAACCGGCATCTGGCAATCCATCAAAACCAGATCAATCGGTAACAGCCGCAACATAGCCAACGCCTCCTGACCATTAGCCGCCTGTGAAACCTTATGCCCCTGCTTTTCCAGAATTGTACGGGCCACCAGCTGGTTTACCATATTGTCTTCCACCAGCAGGATTCTGGCTGACATTACCGTTTTCTGTTTATCAGCAGGCTGTTTCTGCTGCTGCATCTGCATCTGCTCAAGCTCATTGCAAGGATCACACAGCACCGTGACCGTAAAAGAGCTGCCCTGTCCCGGCAGACTGATCAGGTTGATATCCCCTCCCATCAGACGCGCCAGCTGGCGGCTGATAGCCAACCCCAATCCAGTCCCGCCAAACTTGCGCGTCGTTGAGCTGTCAGCTTGGTTAAATGGAGTAAACAGAGAGTTGAATCGCTCTTTCGGAATACCTATCCCGGTATCCCGTATCTGGCAGCGCAGCAGGATCTTTCCATTTTGTTGCTGTTCTGTTGAAACCTGCAGGGTAATCGTACCGGTCTCGGTAAACTTAAGTGCATTACCCAGCAGGTTCATCAGTATCTGACGCAGACGGGTTCCATCACCTTTCAGGCAGTGACACTCCTGCAGATCAAAGCGACGTACCAACAGCAATCCTTTGGCATGACACTGCACAGCAAACAGATCTGCCAGTTCGCCACACAGACTTTCTGGATCAAAGGGAAACTCCTCAAGCTGCAGATGCCCAGCCTCTATCTTGGAAAAATCAAGGATATCGTTAACAATAGCCAGCAGCAGCTCTCCGCTGGCACGGATCACCTGCAGGAAATGACGTTGTTCATCATCAAGCCCGCTTTCCTGCAGCAGGCCGGCCATGCCGATCACTCCGTTCATCGGCGTACGAATTTCGTGGGACATATTGGCGATAAAACGCATCTTGGCTTCAACCGCCTCCTGCAGCGCCTGTTCTGCCTGTTTCTTTTCTGTAATGTCACGGCTGATCCCCACCACCCCCAGCACCCTGCCGGAGATGTCCCGCAGGGGAGATTTGAGGGTATCCAGCAAGAGCCTGGTCCCGTCAGGATAGGTTACCCATTCCTCATTATGACGTGGCTGCCCCGACTCCAACATCAGAAGATCCTGTTGGCGGAAAAAATCAGCCGTTGGTATGTCAAACAGGTCATGGTCACAGGCATTGATAATCTGATCACGGGGACGGCCTGCTAAACGGGCAAATGCAGGATTACAGCCCAGATAGACTCCGTTGCTATTTTTAAAGAAGATTAGATCCGCCGTGGAAATCAGTACCCCTTCCAGCAGTGCTGTCCGCTCCTGCACCCGCTGTTCAAGCTCTTCATTCAGTGCCTGTAGTTCCAGTGACTGGTGCTGTAGACTGACCGCCATCTGCTGAAAGTTGGCAGTCAGCCCTTCCACTTCACGCACCGATGCAGCAGGCCAGACAATCGCTTCACCATCGACAACCCGCTGAGAGAGACTACGGGTCATCTCCTCAAGACGGACAAAAACCCGTGCAAGGTAGTTGGCAAAGTAATGGGCCAGTGCAATGGCAAGCAACAAGACCAGGGCAATCACACCCAGCGCCTGTGATACTTTTTGGCTGGTCTGTAGCAATAGTGGCTGAAGCGACCACTGCGTTACCAGCTTCCAACCCGGCAGGCTGGACAACGCCTCTTCCTGATAGAGAAATGAATGAAGCCACCGTTTCATGGCGCCAACGCCAGGTTTTGAATCAGGTATCCACTGCAGGGTAGTATCATCCAGAGGCCGCAGGACACCGCCTGCTGGTAGGCTGAACGGTGTCATTGGCTTCAGATCCCTGTTGCTGCTGACAACAACCCGTCCTTCGTCATCCAAAAGAGTTGCCGTTATGGGGCGTCTCCCTATCAGACTGTCAAACAATCTCTGTAGCTCTTCAAGCTTGAAGACTGAAAGTACCGCCCCTTGATAGCGACCGGCGTCATGGATCGGTGCAACCACAGCCAGACGGGGGCCGGGAGTGCCGATCTTACCCATGAAAAATTCTACAGTTGTAAGGTAGGGAGGCGTCATAACCCGTTTCAGGTACGGACGATCACTCATATCCAGCCCAATGGTGGAGTTCCCCTGTTCATCAACCGTGGGAATAAAAGCACGGGTAACAGAGCGTTTATCCAGGATAATCTGGCGGCAGAGACAGGTGTAGCTGGAATTAAGTTTCTCAAGACTGTGTTGTAGCTGAGGGGGTGGTATCGTGTCAGGAGGCGGCATGACTGCAGCCACCCCTTCAACCTGCAACTTGCGCTGGACAAACCACAAGTCCACCGTTGTTTTGGAGATAATCCGGCTGAAGCGAGCATGATTTTCTTT
>JAJTBI010000137.1 GCA_021286935.1 Geobacteraceae bacterium | reverse complement strand
CATCTCCGATGGCGTTTTTACTGTTGATCCTGAGTGGCGGATTACCTCCTTTAACCGGGCAGCGGAAGAGATTACCGGCATCTCGCGCAGGGATGCCATTGGGCGGCTCTGTTCGGAAGTGTTCCGTTCCAATATGTGCGAGACCGATTGTGCCCTGCGGAAGACCCTGAAAAACGGCAAGCCGATCATCGGTCGCTCCGGCTATATCATTGATGAAGAGGGAAACCGGATTCCGATCAGCCTTTCCACTGCCGTGCTGAAGGACAACAGCGGCAAGGTGGTGGGCGGGGCTGAAACTTTCCGGGACCTGAGTGAGGTAGAAACCCTGCGCCATGAGCTTGAGGGACGTTTTCATGTGGGTGACCTCGTGAGCCGCAGCCCTCTGATGCAGCGCCTGTTTGAGGTGATTCCCACCATTGCGGTCAGTCCCAGTACGGTGCTGCTGAACGGCGAGACCGGTACCGGCAAAGAGCTGATGGCGCGGACCATCCATAGCCTGAGCAAACACAGTAACGGGCCGTTTGTGGCGCTCAATTGCGGTGCTCTGCCGGATACGTTGCTGGAATCGGAGCTGTTCGGCTACAAGGCTGGTGCCTTTACCGGAGCCACCAAGGACAAGCCGGGCCGTTTTGCCCTGGCCAAAGGCGGTACCCTGTTTCTGGATGAGATCGGCGAGGTGAGCCCGGCATTACAGGTTCGCCTCCTGCGGGTCCTGCAGGAGCACTGTTTTGAACCGTTGGGTGGCACAAGCTCCGTCCCCACCGATGCCCGGATCATTGTTGCCACCAACCGGGACCTGGCGGAGTTGACCCGAAACGGGACCTTTCGTGAGGATCTGTACTACCGGGTGAATGTGGTGCGGATTGAGTTGCCACCGCTGCGGCGGCGTAAAGAAGATATCCCGTTGCTGGTGGAGCAGTTTGTTGCCAAGTTCAACCGTCTGCACCATGCCACGGTGCGGGGTATGGCGCCTGAGGCGCTTTCGCTGCTGATGGCCCATGACTGGCCAGGTAATGTACGTGAGCTGGAAAATGTGATTGAGCGGGCCTTTGTGCTCTGTCCTGATGGCACCATTGAAATCAGGCATCTGCCGGATGAACTGACGCTCCATGGCAGTCGCTCCACTGGAGCGGCCTCTCTGCAGGATGCCCGTTCCCAGCTGGAGGCTCAGGCCATTCAGGCCGCGCTTGAGCGCAACAACTTTAACCGTCTGACCACAGCAAAGTCTTTAGGCATGCATAAAACCACCCTGTTTCGTAAGATCAGACAGCTCGGCATTGTACTTCCCGAGCAGGATGGACGATCAAAGCGGTAGAGTCTTACTATTGCAACCAAACCTGCTAAATAGAGTAGCTTTATCGCTACTCAAGCCCCTGCAAAAACAACCCTTCTTGTAAATTAAATCACGCAATTCAAGCCAGTTACGCATTTAAGGCGCCTTGGCATGGTCACTGCATAGTGTAAACAACATGTAATGCACTATCAACCTGGAGCTCCACGGTAATGAGAACAGCCTTTTCTCTCTGGAACGAACGGATAGCACCGGTGTTTGACGTTGCCAGGCATCTCTGGATTGTTGACGCAGAAGATGGCCGGATCATTGGTCAGACAGGCCGTCGCTTTTCCAGCGATGATCCGCAGGAACGGGCACTGCGACTGACAACCCTGCAGGTGGAGCAGTTGGTCTGCGGCGCCATTACCCGCAGTGCCTATGAGGCGCTGGCGGAGCGGGGCATTCAGGTGGTCTCGTTTATTGCGGGAGATCTTGATCAGGTAGTGCATGCCTGTCTGGCTGATCAACTGAAGAATGGAGAGCTGAACATGCCGGGCTGTCACCGGGGCAAGCGGCACGGCGCACGACGCTATCCCGGCAGAGAAGCGTGCGTCATGAGGTCAGAACCTGCAAGGGAGTAATGAATATGCCAAACAGAAACGGACAAGGACCAATGGGAGCCGGTTCAGGGACCGGACGTGGACGTGGCCAGTGCAGAAAGAACAATCAGTCGGGTATGGCAGAGCAGGAGCAGGTATACAGTCAGGTGCCGGCTGAACAGCAACAGTCCGCCGCGAACTGCAGGGGGCCACGCAGCTGTGGCACCGGCAAGGGGCGCCAGGGTGGTGCATGCGGTAACGGACGTGGCCAACGTTAGTGGATTCCCGATCATGCAGGCCTATCACACCTGTGAAGGCTGAGCAGTGCGGGGACGCCGGTGTCTTACCGGAGGGAGAGGCACCGGCGTATTTTTAATCAGGAGAAGCTATGAATACCATCGCATTTACCACCGCCGGACAGGAACTGGCTGCTGCACTTGACCCGCGTTTCGGACGGGCAGCCAATTTCCTGATTTACGATACAACTCAGAAGTCTACCCGGATTATTGAAAACCAGCAGGGACGCAGCGCAGCCCAGGGGGCGGGGATACAGGCTGCAGAAACCATTGTGCGTGCCGGTGTTGATACGCTGGTAACCGGTCATTGCGGCCCCAAGGCGTTCAAGGTGCTGGAGGCTGCCGGGGTAAAAGTATTTAACTGTAACGCTGCAACTGTTGATGAGGCCCTGCATGAACTGCTGGCTGGCCGACTGACTGCTGCAGAAAACTCTGATGTAGAGGGACACTGGTAATGGCGGAATCAACACTGGAAAAGCCATTCAGAATAGCGGTTGCCTCCGGCAAAGGCGGTACCGGCAAGACCACAGTAGCCCTGAATCTGGCCGCCATGTTTGGAGAACCGGTGCAGCTGGCAGACTGTGATGTTGAAGAGCCCAACGTCAATCTGTTTCTGCGCTGCGATCAGCTAACGCCGACAGAGGTGACCATGCTGGTGCCGGAGGTTGATCAGCAGCGCTGTAACGGTTGTGGCGCGTGTGGAGAGCTGTGTCAGTTTCGCGGGATTGTTGCCGTCGGAACCAGGGCATTGGTCTTCCCGGAACTGTGTCATGGCTGCGGCGGCTGTGCCCTGGTCTGCCCAACCGGGGCCATAACCGAGCGCCCCCATCGGATCGGCACCATCTCCACGGGACAGTCAGGTGCCATCAGACTGATTGAAGGCAGGCTGGAAGTGGGGGTTTCGCTGGTACCCCCGGTGATCCGTGCGGTGCGTGAGCAGCTGCAGGACGAGCTTCCTGCCATCCTTGATGCCCCACCCGGCACCTCCTGCCCGGTGGTGGCAACCCTGCGGGAATGTGACTACCTGCTGCTGGTGACGGACCCGACCCCCTTTGGCCTGCATGACCTGAAGCTGGCTGTTGCCTTGGCCCGCGAGCTTAATCTGCCCTGTGGTGTGGTGGTAAACCGTGCTGGTGAAGACCTGGTTGGTCTGTATGGTTACTGCCGGTCAGAAAATCTGCCGGTGCTGCTTTCGCTGCCCGATGATCGCCAGATAGCGGAGATTACCTCGCGGGGCGATCTGCTTGCCCATGCACTGCCGGAATACGGTCTGATGTTTGCCGAGCTGGCTGAAAAGCTGAAACAGGAACTGGGAGCAGCAGGAGGCAGACCATGAGCAGGGACCATATCCGTGAACTGGTGGTACTGTCCGGCAAAGGCGGTACCGGTAAGACCAGTCTGACCGCCTCATTTGCCCTGTTGGCCAGCAAGGCGGTGCTGGCAGATTGTGATGTTGATGCTGCGGATCTGCATCTGCTGTTGACGCCGATGGTTGAACAACGCCATGCCTTTATGAGTGGCCATGAAGCGGTGATCCGGCAGCAGGATTGTACCGGCTGCGGCATCTGTCTGGATAGCTGTCGCTTTGATGCGATCCGTAAGGAGGGGGCAGCCTGCCGGATCGATCCGGTGGCCTGTGAAGGCTGCGGCGTCTGCCACCGGCTCTGCCCGGCCAAGGCGATTGATTTTCCTGAACGGGTCTGCGGTGAATGGATGGTGTCAGGCACCCGCTGCGGTCCGATGGTGCATGCTCAACTGGGCGTGGCAGCGGAAAACTCAGGCAAGCTGGTTACCACTGTGCGGGAACAGGCCTGGGCAGTTGCCGTTGACAAACGGATTCCACTGATCATCTCAGATGGTCCTCCCGGTATCGGCTGTCCGGTGATAGCCTCATTAAGCGGTGTTTCGCTGGCCGTGGTGATTACCGAACCAACCGTATCCGGCCTGCATGACCTGCAGCGACTGTTGGCCCTGGCCCGTCATTTTTCAGTGCCCACTGCCGTCTGTGTCAACAAGTGGGATATCAACCCGCAGCAGACAGAGCGGATTGAAGCAGCAGCCCATGCTGCCGGTGCAGCGATACTGGGGCGGATCCGCTATGACCGCTCGGTCACCCAGGCCCAGCTGCAGCAAAAGGCGGTGGTGGAGCTTGATGCCGCAGCCGGTAATGATATTCGCGTTATCTGGAAACAGGTAACAGAGTTGCTTTAGGATAACGTAACAGCTAATACCACCCCCCCTCAGTCCCCCCTTGTCAGGGGGGAAGCCTTTAAGCCTCCCCTGACAAGGGGAGGTTTGGAGGGGTTTGGCACAAGATACAAATTTTATTATTCATTCAGGAGGCTTCAAGTATGAACGCAGCACAACAACAAACCCCACAGCAGGAGCAGGCCTGCCCACCTTCAGCATGTGAATCATGCTCATCCAGCAGTTGTTCGGCAACCAGCAAAAAATTGACTGAAACCGAGCAGGAGTTTGAAGACCGCCGTCGTCTGGCCTCACGCCTCTGCAGGATCAAACACAAGATTGTCGTACTGTCCGGCAAAGGGGGCGTTGGTAAAAGTACCGTAGCGGTCAACCTGGCCATGGGGCTGCATCTGGCTGGCAAGAAGGTCGGTTTGCTGGATGTTGATATCCATGGCCCCAGTGTACCCACCATGCTTGGCCTGGAAAAGAGTCAGGTTATGGAAGGCAATGGAGAGCTGGTACCGGTTGATCTGGACGGTATGAAGGTTATTTCACTTGGTTTCTTTCTGAAAGAGCAGGATGAGGCGGTCATCTGGCGCGGCCCGATGAAGACCGGCGTGATCACCCAGTTTATCCGCGATGTGGCCTGGGGTGACCTGGACTACCTGATAGTTGATTCACCTCCAGGTACCGGTGATGAGCCACTTTCGGTCTGCCAGACCATTGAAGGTGCAGACGGCGCAGTGATCGTCACCACCCCGCAAAAGGTGGCTGCCGTGGATGTCCGTAAATCAATCAACTTTTGTCACCAGCTTAAACTGCCGGTGCTGGGGGTGATTGAAAATATGAACGGCTTTGTCTGCCCCAAATGCGGGGAGCTGACCGCAGTCTTCCAATCCGGCGGCGGCAAGCTGATGGCCGATGATATGGGGGTACCGTTTATCGGCTCAGTACCGATAGATCCACAGATTGCCGAGGCCGGCGACAGCGGAGTAGCGTTTTTGCAACGGTACTCAGGATCAACCACTGCAACGCTGTTCCAGTCCCTGCTGGTGCCGGTTATGCAGCAGGTAGAAAACAAAGAAGCCTGATGAACATCCTGCTGACACCAGACACAACCGTACTTGAACTGGCAGAATACTACCCGGAAACTGAAACGGTCTTTGACCGCTATAGAAAGCGGATAGGGGTCTGCATCTGCTGCGAATGCCTGTTTTGCAGCGTAAAAGAAGTGGCACGACGGTACGAGCTTGATCTTGATGAACTGATGGCCAGACTGAGCAATGCCATTGAATCAGCTACTGGAGAGGACTAATGCATCTTCGCGACCAATCCCTTCTACGCCAGCTTTGTTACCTGAACGGTCAGTGGCTCGCTGCTGATAGCG
>JAJTBI010000136.1 GCA_021286935.1 Geobacteraceae bacterium | reverse complement strand
GACAAGGTCCCACCGACACCCGAAGCATCAATTAAGAGCGATGGACAGGGTAAAGCCTGTTTGTTTCTATACGAGTATGAACTACACAATAGGAATAGTAAGGTGATGCAAAAGCAGCTACTGGATACTGTGTCTGTGCATGTTACCAGCGGTAGTCGCAATTTGACGGGAAAGTTTGCTCGACAAACAATGCTAAGCCTAAAGGAAGGCCACCGCAATACCAGTGAACAGCCTTTGTATGATGATGTTACTGGTGAGCGTGCAGGTGTTTTGAAGATATTTTATGCAGATAAGAAGGTGCCGTGATGAGTTTTACTGGATCTTTAATCCGTTCAATTGTCGCTCCTCTTTGGGCCATGAAGGAGGGGACGCCGTACCTGCGGCATCTGCAACGTCTTGATGGTGCCAAGCGTCGGCCACTGCAGGTGGTGCAGGAGGACCAGTGGCAGAAGTTGCAGCAGCTGTTGTCTCATGCTGTATCAAATACAGATTTTTATGAGAATAGATTCAGCCAGGCGGGTGTTATTGCGGATATTATCAAAACATGGGCTGATATCCAGCAACTGCCCTTACTAACAAAGGATGATGTCCGCGCCTACAAAGAAAAAATGGTCGCCCGGAATATTCCTAAAGAACAGTTAGTTCCTAAAAAAACGTCTGGATCTACGGGTGTTTCTGTTGAACTGTTTGTTGATGAGGAAAGTGCTCAGTGGAAGCGGGCAGTGACTATCAGTTATGACCGTTGGTCTGGTTGGGACATCGGTGAGCGGATAGGGGCGATCTGGGGGAATCCTGATTGTTATCAGAACTGGCGATCCTATCTGCGTAACCTGCTGCTTATCCGACATATTCCGCTGGACACTCTGAAGATGTCACCTGAAAACATGCGGGAATATTATACAAGACTAAAACGGACACCACCGTCAATTTTGTTTGGCCATGCCCATTCTCTATTTTTGTTTGCCCAGTTTCTTGAGCAGAACGGCCTGTCTGGTATTCACCCTAAAGGAATTATTAGTACTGCCATGGTGTTGCATACCTTTGAGCGGGCAACTATAGAACGGGTCTTTGGCTGCAAGGTTACTAACCGTTACGGTTGTGAAGAGGTGAGTCTCATTGCGTGTGAATGTAAACACGGCAATCTGCACCTGAACTGCGATACATTACTGGTTGAGGTGTTGCGTGATGGTAAACCTGTAGCACCGGGTGAGCCTGGGGCTATTGTGGTAACTGATCTGACCAACTACGGTATGCCGATGATCCGTTACAAAGTTGGTGATGTCGGTGTGCTTTCCAGCAAGACAGATTGTCCCTGTGGCTGCACCTATCCTATTCTTGAGTCGCTTGAAGGGAGAGTAGCTGACTATGTGGTGACACCTGATGGCAGTTACATTTCGGGGATATCCCTTACGGAAAATTTTGCCATGTATCTGCCGGGGGTTAAGCAGATGCAGATTGTTCAGGAAGCAATTGATCGCCTTACTTTCAGTATTGTAAAAGGCGAAAGCTTTTCGGAGCAGACTGTTTCTGATCTGCATCGTCTTGCATTAGAACGCTTTGGGGACAGGATGACGTGGCAGATTGAATATGTTGATTCAATTCAGTCTGAAAGCTCTGGTAAGTACCGTTTCTGTATTTCAAAACTACAGAATCCTTTCAGCTAGGAACTGTATGGAAGTCGGCAGAATTTCTAACAAGCTGTCACGCTGGGCGTTGCGGGGGGCGTATCTATACCTCGCTTTAGTTGTGGCTGCCTGGCTGCTTATGCGTTTTGCCGGAGATCGCTGGTGGTTTGGTTCACTTATCCTGTTTGGCCCCCGTTGGATGTTGTTTTTGCCGTTGCTGGTCCTGATGCCTTTGGCTGCTTGGTGCCAACGCCTCGCCTTGATTCCGCTGATAGCGGCCAGTGTAGTGGTGGCTGGCCCCCTGATGGGTTTTGTTGTTTCTATGCCGTCAGGCAATACAGAACAACGCGGATTACGAATTATAACCTGCAATACCGAGACCGGAAATGCAAAGAAACGTCTGGAACGGCTGGTTGAGGAGAGCTCAGCTGATATCGTTGCCCTGCAGGAGTGTCCGCGCGATCTGCCAATTGCGCTGCCGAAGGGCTGGTCTGTGATACAAAAGGGAGAGCTTGCTGTGCTTTCCCGCTTTCCTATGATGCTGCATAATCAGGTGATGTCACTACATCCTCCCCATATCTGGCCTAGATATTCTGCAATTTTTGTAGTTGTTGATACGCCCGGTGGTAAAATCGGTTTTTGTACGGTGCATCTTCCCAGCCCCCGTTATGGTCTGGAACATATGTTGGACAGGAAAATCGGCATAAATTTTGCGAAAACAGATCTGGTGAAAAGTGAGCAAGCATTACGCAGTTCAGTTGCCTGGGATGTAAAGCGGATGATTGAAGCTGTTCCGTTACCGGTAGTGGTAGCAGGCGATTTTAATATGCCGGTTGAGAGCAGGATTTATCGTGAAAATTTTGGTGGTTTTACTGACACCTTTTCAAAGGTGGGGTTTGGTTTTGGTCACACAGAGTTTATTTCAAAACATGGGTTATCTCTTTCTGCGCGTATAGACCATATTCTGACAAGCCGGGAGTTCCGGCCGATCAGTTGTGTGGTGGGGCCTGATGTTGGTTCTGATCATCGTCCGTTGATTGTACATCTCATAAAACGTTCAAACTGATTTTTATGATATTGGGTTAAAGGAGCTGAAATGGCAAAGTTTTTGGTTACCGGAGCTGCTGGTTTTATTGGTTCTCATGTTTGTCTGCGATTGCTTGCACGGGGTGATGAGGTTATCGGCCTTGATAACCTGAATGACTATTATGCTGTTTCTCTGAAAGAGGACCGTTTGGCCCGTCTGACTGGATTGCCCGGTTTTAGTTTTATACGTGGGGGGCTTGAGGATCGTGCGCTTGTAGAGGGACTGTGCGCTCGTGAGTGTTTTGATGTTGTTATCAATCTGGCTGCCCAGGCCGGTGTCCGCTATTCTATTACCAATCCCCATGCCTATATTGACAGTAACCTGGTTGGATTTATGAATATCCTTGAGGGATGTCGTCATACCGGTGTCAAGCATCTGGTGTACGCTTCTTCAAGTTCGGTCTATGGCGCCAATACTGCCATGCCTTTTTCAGTGCATCAGAATGTAGACCATCCACTTTCCCTGTATGCGGCTACCAAGAAGGCCAACGAGCTGATGGCTCATACCTATTCAAATCTGTATGGATTGCCCACGACCGGCTTGCGGTTTTTTACGGTATATGGGCCCTGGGGACGGCCGGATATGGCGCTGTTCCTGTTTACCAAGGCCATTTTGGAGGGTAAGCCGATTGATGTGTACAATTATGGCAAGATGAAGCGTGATTTTACCTTTATTGATGACATTGTGGAGGGCATTTTGCGAGTAGCTGATCGGACAGCGGTGACAAATGCCGCTTGGAGCGGTCAGACCCCTGATCCCGGCACCAGTTTTGCACCATGGAAGGTCTATAATATCGGCAATAATAGTCCAGTTGAGCTGCTTCATTATATTGAGGTGCTGGAACAGTGTCTTGGCAAAACGGCGGTGAAAAATCTGCTGCCGATGCAGCAGGGAGATGTGCCAAGCACTTTTGCTGATGTTGACGACTTGATTGCTGATACCGGTTTTAAACCGGAGACAACCGTGGAAGAGGGCATTGCCCGTTTTGTCCAGTGGTACCGTGGTTATTATCAGGTTTGATGTTGTGTAGTGATGATCTGTAAGGGGCACCTATGAGTTTCCAACAAACATTGAAACAGTATCAGCTGCAGCTGGCATTTGTCCTTCTTTTGCTGGTGGCTCTGTACTGGCAGATAGTGCCGGGCATGGTGAATGATTGGATCAAGGATGAAAATTATTCCCATGGTTTTCTGGTGCCGGTTGTTGCGGGCTATTTTTTTTGGCAACGCTGGCCCGAGTTGAAGGAAAAGGTGGTTGCCCCCAGCAACTGGGGCCTGGCGATCTGTGTGTTGGGGCTTTTGCAGTTGCTGGTTTCCTGGCTTGGTAGTGAGTATTTTAATATGCGTTCCTCGCTGATAGTACTTGTCGCGGGTATGGTGGTGTTTCTGTTTGGCTGGGAACTTTTAAAGGGAATGGGGTTGCCTTTGGGCTATCTGCTTTTTATGGTGCCGATCCCTTACATCCTGTATGACATGGTTGCCTTTCCGTTAAAGCTGTTTGTAACCAGGGTTTCAGTGATGGCGTTAAAGCTGGCCGGTGTGGTGGTAATGCGGGAAGGTAATATTATTATGTTTCCTGCGACGACCCTTGAGGTGGCTGATGCCTGCAGTGGTATCCGTTCATTGCTGTCGCTTCTGGCACTTTCAGTGGCGTATTCATTCTTTATAACGTTATCATCCCGTCTACGTTTTGTTCTTATTTTTTCAGCAGTTCCCATTGCGATTTTCACTAATGCCCTGCGGGTCATCGGTACCGGTTTTCTGGCCCAGTGGTGGGGTGCCAAGGCAGCTGAAGGCTTTTTTCATGAATTTGCCGGTCTGTCAGTGTTTGCTCTTGCCATGGTGCTGCTAGTTGGTTTGGGGGCTTTGTTAAAGAAAATCTCTCCTGTGTCGGGAGGTGCAGCATGAAACCGGCACTTAAGTTTACGATAATCTATCTGTTGTTTGGTCTGGTTGCCTTGTATCTGAACACGCATGCGGATATTTCCGTCCCTTCAAACCGGCCTTTGGCAGAGTTCCCCCGGACTCGGGCAGACTGGCGTATGACAGGGCAGTCCGAGTTCAGCACCGGTGTGCTTGATGTGCTGAAAGCGGCTGACTACATGTCTCGCCAGTATACTGATACATCTGGGAGTAAGCTATCATTCTACCTGGGGTACCATAGTGGTGGAAAAGGTACGGGTGGCATTCATTCCCCCAAACATTGCCTGCCTGGTAGTGGCTGGTTTGAGGTCTCCACAAAGCGCGGGGTGCTTGATCTGGGTAAAGAACAGTTGCAGGTGGTGCGTGCTGTTTACCAGAAGGGGGAGCAGAAAGAGCTGTATCTGTACTGGTTTCAAGTTAAGGGTAAAACCCTGTCTGACGAGTATTCTTTGAAGCTGGCAGAGATTACCAATTCATTTTTATACCGTCGTCGCGATGCTGCCTTTATTCGGATAAGTGTACCGTTTGAGACTGATGAGGCAAAGGCTTTGGCCCAGAGTGAACGGTTTGTCCGGGAGTTTTATCCGGTTATCCAGGAATTTTTACCCAATTGAGGTGTCAAATACAAAATATCTGATTAATGCCGATCTTCTGCTAATCATATTGACGTTTGCCAAGCTGTCTGTTGACGTATTGGGGGAGGTCAAAGACATTCATTACAGATCGTTATCCCGATAACATTAGGGTACTGCCAGCTATTGGCGGATGGCTGGCAGTTGTAGCAATGTTTAAATCGAATGGATATAACTCTTTAAAAATAGATGACATTTAGCAGTGTTGAGGTGGCGATTACAGCCTCCAATGTCTGATTCCTGCTGCGTCAAGTGTTGAACGATCATACAGTCCTTTGACGTCGATGAGTACCGGAGCAGTCCCCATCAGGCTACGCAGGTCAGTTGGGGTTAAAGAACGGTACGGCTGGTGGGCAACAGCCGCAACAACAGCAGCTGCTGGTTGCAGTCGATCGTAGGGACACAGTTTTACACCGTATTCATGTCTGGCTTCATCCGGGTCAGCGTATGCATCGGTAACCTGAACGTCACAACCGTAGTCTGTAAGTTCATGTATGATGTCGATGACTTTTGAGTTGCGCAGGTCTGGGCAGTCTTCCTTGAAGGTAAGCCCCAGAACGGTCACTTTGGTGCCAAGTACACTGTGACCGGCTCGGATGAGCTCTTTAATGGTACGTTGGGCAATG
>JAJTBI010000015.1 GCA_021286935.1 Geobacteraceae bacterium | reverse complement strand
TCCCAGGTAATCATTGCCATGGGCCAGTGTTTCTCTAATCAGTTTGGCATCGCCAGAGCGGATTAGAATCATGTTATCCTTTGTTACCGCTTCTGCCGTCACAATCATTGGGTTTGCTCCCAATGGTTGGTTAGTGCGGATTGAATCCGCATTATCGGCATACCGGACAGCACCATAGGTTCTGACAACAGATGGTTTAACCACTTTAACGGAATAGACCGTAATCTGATCGGGCTGCCCCTGAGTAATAACAACAGGGAGTAGTTCACGCTCAAAATAATGACCTCCCAAATGAACAACCAAACCGGTAACGGGCTTAGATGAGTCGTAGACCGGTGGTACCCATCCACGTGGTTTAGGTGCATCTACTGGTGGCGCAGGTGGTAATGGTGGTGGCTCAGCAGCAACCAATGTGACCTTGGGAACATAGCTTGGCAGAGGACGCGCATCTAAATCCAGCACACTCGTAAGGGTTGGACGATCAGAACATTCTCTGGGTGTACCATTCAGACAGACCTTCATAGTTACGGTAACGACAGGAGCACCATCCACCATTTCAACAAAGGGCTCTCCCGCCATGTGAGCACCTTTTAACATGCCGTCAATCCGGGTCCTGATAACATCCTCAACTAACATGGCATCCTGAACCGTGGTTTGGGAGGTAATACGGACCCCCTTGATTATTTCCAGCAAATTACGTTGAGCAGCAACCTTCGCAGCAGTGGTGGCTTTAATACGGGCCTTCCCTCGTGCTTCTCTTGCGCTTGCCGTGCCTTGACCACTGGCAATAATATAACCATTTGCCCAGTTAATATCTGCCTGAGGTTGCGCATATACAACCATGACACTGCTGGTTACTGAAATAATCAGTGCCAATAGAAGATGTTTCAACATAGGTAGCTCCTTATAGACAAATTCTTAATTAACGTTTTTTGCCGGTCCAAGGGTGATCCGGATTGGCATCGCAGTATCCCCAGGCACCACTAAAGGTATTTCCGCTAAAGGTGAAACGAATTTTACCCCAGTAATAATTCCCATTGCGCGAAGTTGCACAACGCTGGGCAGAACTCGTTTCTGTCCAATAGCCATTAAGTACAGCACCATTCATGGCTCCATCAATTTTGCCGTTGTCCTGAGAGTAGCTGCCAGTTACCGCTGCTCCATTCTGGATAAAAGTAAGAACTCCTTCAGAAGTATCCCATACACCTGCACTGGCTTGGTCAGAAGAGGCTGAAGACTGTTTAACACCCCAAAGCCGTACAAATCCGGCGCCTTGGGTGCCATAATTATGAGACCAGGTTGCAGGATGGGAATCAATTACCTGATAGGTACCCGGCTTTAACAGCACAGCAGGACGAATAAACCAATAGGCATTGGGGACATTCCCCTGACCTGCAGCTCCCGATGCTTGCCATGGTCCGTACATGGTACCGTCACTATGCCGAAGCGCTATGGTACCTGGCTGTACACCATTATTAAAGTAGTGGTAATTATACATAAAAGTCAGCAGATAACTATCAGACAAGGTAAAGGTTGTTACCTTTGTTGGGTTATTCTGTACACCATCAATATTGCCTATATCGACAATAATTGGATCATTTGGAGGTTGTAGTACCTGCAAACCATTACCCGTGCCCTGCGTTCCCCCCTTAATCCCACGTAGCTCCACAAATCCTGCAAAGCCAGAACCGCTATTATGAGACCAAGTCGCCGTATCAGAATCAATCACCGAATAGTTACCAGCTTTTATCTCTACATTAGGGCGAACAAACCAGTACGCATTTGCAACACCGCCCTGTCCAACAGCACCATCCGCCTTAAATGGTCCATATACAGTGCCGTCGCTATGGCGCAGACTAATGGTACCAGGCAATTTGCCACCATTAAAATAATGGTAGGTATAAATCCAGGTAATTCTATGAGGAACAGAAATATTGAACGTTGTGGGAACTCGAGGACCGTTCAGAACCGCGTCAATGTTACCATTCATATACACGACTGGATCAGTCGGGGGGTGCAATGGCTGCATACCGCTAGTTGACGATGGAGTCTGCAACGGCTTGTAAACCGCCTGCAGTGTAGTGAGTTGCTTATCCTTTACAACTGCTATCGCAGGTGACGGAGTCTGAAAACCGGATACGGGTTTGAAAATAATTTGATGACTATTTACCGACGCCCTGATCTGGTTACCAGACTCAAACCAAGGCAAACCAGGGCCTTGCCACATTGCACCGGCTTTACGGGCTTCAATCGGCTCAATATACACAACCAACTGGCCATTCGCAGTGGCCGGCACTTTCGTTGTCGTACATACGCCGTTCACACAAAGCTGACCCGCGGAACAAACATTACCACACGCTCCACAGTTCTGAGGATTTGCCAGAATGTCAGTACACTGACTTGAGCAGATGGTTTGACCCGCGGGACATGCAGGCACAACCGGTGGTATACCTACAGGAAGCGGCTCTACAACCGGCGTGGTTGTTGGTATGACAGGCGGAGGCACCACAGCCGGAGTATTTGGTATCACCGGCGGGGCTGGTGGAACAACGGGAGGCTGTTCAACTACTGGTACAGGAGGTACCTCAACCGGTGGCGGTGTAACTGCCGGTACTGATGGGGGTACAACCGGCGATGGTTCAACGACAGGAACAGCTGGAGTAACCGGCATTGTCGGTGTCACAGGAGGTTGCTCCACAGCAGGAGTACTTGGTATCACCGGCGTAGCGGGTGACGTAACCGGCTGTTGATCAGTTATTGGAGTTGTTGGTAGAGTCGGTTGTTGCACATTTTCAATCGGGCCACCCTTCACTTCAAAAGATGCTGTCACCTCTTTTGAAGTATTTCCCGTTGAATCAACTGCCTGAGCTACCACCCGATAGGCGCCCCCAGACAATGTGAATACCTGCGAGGTCCCCTCCCATACACGCCCAAGGCCTGTAATTTGCTGAGTCTGAACCATATTTCCGACAGCATCAAACACCTTGATGTTAATTTCTCGCAACTGCTTGTCGTCATTAGCCTTAAGGCTAAAGGTAACATTATTGGGCCCCGTAACATTAGGTTTAATCTGGGTAATACTGGGCGCAAGATCAAACTTATCTTTCAATTCAATCAGCTTATCAACAATAGTACCAGCACCTCCCTGTGATTTGGGAGTCGGCTTAAGATGATCTTGGCCCCAGGTATCCTGTTGGGGGCCCCCCATAGGCCCCATAGGTCCCATGGAGCCAAAAGGGGAAGCCGTGACCGGAAGCTGGGCTTTACCAGTAACCAATTCACTTTTCAGCCTTAAGTCATCTTCCAGCTGCAACACATAACTGACATCTTTTTGATACATGGCAGCGTCCACAGGAATATTCACTGTGACCTCACCAGTGTAGCCGCCTGGCACCCGATGATTATCGTATTCATCAACCTTAATCTCCTTGGCTTCACGGCCTGCAGAAATTCTGGCCAGAGTAACCGGATTGGTTGATTGCCACTGCAGGGTGACATGCAGGGCCCGATCAAGATATTGAGCGGTGTAGTGTATAATATCCGGCTTGTCGCCTGCACTAAGTGGGGTGCCTAACGTAAGCAGCAGCAACATCGCATACGCAACGAGAGCAAGTCTTTTCATGGATTAAACTCCTTTACCGTTGTCAGTAGAACCTATTGAAGTTCAAACGGCTTAACAGTCCGAATCTTGAAAGACTCCTCAACAACAGATACACGTGCATCAAATGTTTTCGCCCTCAAGGTCTCCGTTACTTCAGCGTCTATAACCGTGATTCCAACTTTTTGACGGATAATACGGTCGGTCAGAGGATCAATCTTTGAAAAGACAACGCCTGAATAGCTTTGGCACTCATCAATTTTAGGAAACGCTGGAAAGGCTATGGTTAATGACTTCCTCTTTGGGTCAAGTGGTTTTACATCAACCAGCCAGGCGGCAAGCATATCACGACTTTGTGCATCAGCTTTGGCACAGGCCCATAGCACATTCCGCGGTAAAGACCGTCCCGCGCCGGGCTCAATGGTTTGAAGCCGCGCTTTAACAACTGAGCCTGCAGATGATATATCCAACGACTTATCCAAAGGCAGCGTCATCATGCCGCCATCTTTTTTCTGATAGCTATCTTTGGCAATAGTCTGTAGTCGATAAGCGACCACCAACCCCTCACCTTCGGTTGCCTTACGTGATTGAGCGCCTATCTCCACAGCTGCTGTACCCGTACCGGCAGCCGACCCGGCAGAGACTCCAACACCTGCACCAACACTTGATTCTTTACCTATGCGAAAATTAGCAAGACGCAAGGCTTCAGTAATATAGTTAAAATCAGGCTCAAAAGGGATATCTGCCAGATTAACCGGAGAAATGATTTCTAACCCCTCCATGCGACCTTTTTGCACTTTTCCGCCCTGAAGATTTGCTTCTCCGGCAATTGGGGCTGCAATCGGCTGTGCTCCAACTGCCACACCGGCCTTTAAGGCGAAATCCTGTTGAATTCCACTGAATGAGCGTTCTTTTTTCACCCTGACTTCAGGTTGGGTAGGATCAACAACCGGGCCAAACTGCTTTGACCAGGCGGCGCCAATATAATGGCGATCAACCGGTCGTTTGGTAATCATATATTCTTCTTCTGTCATTTCTCCAACAGTATCTGTATGCGATTGTAATGCTGTCCCCCCCACACAGCCTGACAGAGCAAGCCCCAACAAAGCAAATGCCAACATCCTTGTTTTTTTCACAATCATAGTTCACCTCCAGATAGTATGTTCCGTATTTTCAAACCATCAATTAACAAAAATAAACTTTCCCATTCCAAATTTAACCTATCAAAACTTATGCTAACATAACGTATTCATACCTTAGAATCAAACGTTGTCAAGCATGGAGAATAGCAACACATAGACCTGCCAACAAAAACGTTAATAACTTGCGCCATCTTGCATTACACCAAAGGCAGGGTATACTTATAACAAAATTTTACGAATATGCCTAAGTTGAAGAGGCCATTGAATGCAAACCATCTTTAGCGATCAGAACGACGAGAGACTTTCCCGCTCAATAGAGGGATCTTTAAGCCTGATGCCGCTTGCGGATATCATCCAATGGATTGAAACATCAAAAAAATCAGGCACTTTAAGAGCAACACATGAAGACTGCGTACGTCGTTTTTACTTTCAAAACGGTCGATTGATCTTTGTTTGGTGTGATCGGGAGGGAGAGCACCTCTATGAAGCGATCAGAGACCAATTTGACATTAGCATGGAGAGGATATTAGATGCCCTTAACCAGGCAGAACAGCTTGGAATATCATTTGTAGGACTTTTATCAAGCGAAGAAGGCATTCCGCTTGAGCGCCTGGGGGGGCTCATCACCGCCTTGGCGGAAAAGTCATTAACCACCTCTCTGGCCTGGCGGGCAGGACATTTCCGGTTTAATGACTTTCTTCCTGCAGCAGTTCTTTGTGGACCGGTCAATATAAAGCCAACGCAGGTACTGTTGGACTCTACCGTTCAGATTGATGAAGCCCGCCTTACCGAGCAGTCTAACCTCGATCCAGTCTTAAATGAGGTCTACGAGTTGATTCGTAAAGGAGCTATTGATATCCCTCCTTTACCAACTGAAATGCAGCTACTCATGGATAAGATCAATAACCCGAGCCTCACGATTGACCAGATTGTTGAATGCCTGACAGACCCGTTGCTGGTTTCAAAGATTCTGAGAGTATGTAATTCTTCTTATTATGGCAGACGTGGCAAAGTTGATACCCTACGGGATGCTGTTGTGTATATGGGGCTAAAATCTTTGATGAGTATTGTTACGGTTAATGCGCTCAGCGGTTTTGCCCCCCAGCATGCAGAGCAGATTGAGCAGATTCTACACCACTCTATGATGGTAGGCATGATTGCCAAACAACTGACACGGGATATGGGGGGAAACCACGATCAGGCGTTTGTCTGTGGGTTGTTACATGATATTGGCTGGATTGTTATGCTGGAAATGCTTTCCAAATATGACCTTGACAGGGAGAAACGAGACCTGCTCATGCATGAGCACCATGAAACCCTGGGTGCATTGGTTGCCAAAAAATGGAATTTTACAGAAGAAATTCAAGAAGTAATAAAGCACCATCACTCACCAGACAAGGCGCAAAGCTACAAAAATCTGGTACAGACAATCTACCTGTCAGACCAGCTTGCAAAAAATGAGCAGCCACTTCCAGATGATGTTGTTTCTGCACTGTCATTACATCATGAAGATTGGACTGTACCGTTTGTTGATCATCTTGATGAGTTGGATCGGGAGATTAACAGCATTCTATCCCCCCAATAGAGCAGCCCGTTAACCTATGACATCAGAGTCAGCCATAAATTGAATCAACCGTCTGCTTGACCTGCTGAACCAGTTCCGACAAAGAAGAACGGAAATCTGCCAGACGCTTTACCCCCAGCTTGGTTAGCTGCCGTTCAAGTTCAAGCATATCGACACCATACACCTCACCTTCACGTTGTTCTGCACTCTCATATTTACAGCAAAAACCAACATTCAGGCAAATTTGGTCAGAAATATGAACCAGCTGGGTCAAAGGAGACATGGTTTCTGCCTGATTCCCATGATGGTGCCGAATGACATCGACATACACCTCTGGAAAACGCCACTGTTCTGCCAATAACCCACCTACCTCGGCATGGCTGGTGCCAAACACCTCCATTTCCGCATGATATAGATCCAACTCCCGCTCACGGGCAAGCACCAGCACACGGGTAAACTCATCCCTGCGCTGCTGACTGAGGATTACCTCACCTATATCATGTAGAATACCGGCAATGTAGGCCTGATCCTGGGGAATAGTATCACTGAAAGACGCCAGTTTTTTAGCAACCAATCCAACGCCAAAGGCATGTTCCCAGCAGTGCTGCATGTTGAGTGGACTACGGCTCTGAGAATCAGTCAGCTCCAGAAAACAAGAGGTTAGAATAATTTCAAACACCCGTTGCGGTCCAAGGTAAATAAGGGCCTGACGGACTGAATCAATTTCCTGTAATAGTTTATAGAGCGGGGAATTAACAATTCTGATAATACGCGCTGCCATTACCTGGTCAGACAAAAGGATGTCTGCTACCTCTCCCATATCAACTTCAGACTCATTCAACAACTGTATGGCACGTGAAGCTGCTGCAGGTACGGTAGGAAGTACTTTAAAGGTCTTCATTATGGCTTGTGCTGTAGCTAATGGGGATAAACCTGTTGACATCGCTAAACTCCTGAAACCAAGTACATCAGTATGTAATTTTATGCACTATAGCAGATGGATACAGGTATTGAAAAGAGTAGTTTCGCTCCTTGACAGTGACTATTCCGTCGCGTAGGGTACCACTTTGATTAAAAAAGTGGAATCCAGGCCACTTTTGCTGCATAAATAAGCATTAGTGTTCAAGAAAGGCTACATGTGCGGGTCATTGCCGGAGAAGCCAGAGGGATGCGGTTGTCAGCGCCTCGCGGAACAACAACACGCCCCACTACTGACCGTGTCAAAGAGGCTCTTTTCAGCCTGTTGAGCAGTGCCCACCGACTGGATGGAGCACGGGTACTTGACCTGTTTGCCGGCAGCGGTTCTCTCGGCATTGAAGCACTTTCCAGGGGTGCAGAGCATGTTGTTTTTATAGAAAAGAACCGGCATGCACTTGAGTCATTGCAACAGAATCTGCTGCACACAAGATTTAGTGATCGCGCAGAAGTACACCCCTTTGACTGTCTGCAGGCCCTTGAACGCCTTGCTCGACGCAAAGCACAATTTGACCTGGTGTTACTTGACCCTCCTTACCAGGCGGGACTGCATCAAAAGGTAATTGAGCTGGCTGGGGCAACACTACTTGCCGCAGACGGCCTGCTGGTCGCAGAAACAGCGGCACGCACACCGCTACCAGCATGTATCGGCTCCTGTATCCAGACTGACCGACGAATCTACGGCGACACCGCCCTTGAACTCTACATCTTGGAGCAACAAAGCCATGCCCCATAGCCGCATCGCCATCTACCCCGGTTCATTTGATCCGATTACCTATGGCCATCTTGATATTATTCAACGTGGACTCAAGATATTCAAACATGTAATCGTAGCTGTCGCACGTAATTCCCAGAAAAATGCTCTGTTCAACATTGATGAGCGCGTTGACTTGATTAAGACCGTCTTGAAGGATGAACCTCGGGTCTCCGTTGACACCTTTACCGGCCTTCTGATAGATTATGTCGCTTCCAAAGAGGCACATGTAGTTATCAGAGGGTTGCGGGCTATTTCTGACTTTGAGTATGAATTCCAGATAGCCCAGATGAACAGCACTATCGGCCACGAGGTTGAAACCCTGTTTATGATGACCTCAGTTCAGTACGGCTACCTATCCTCCTCAATTGTCAGAGAGGTCTGTTCGCTGGGGGGACCGGTTGACAGCTTTGTCCCACCTGAAGTAAAAATCGCCATGCAGCAGAAATACGGTTTAAACCGATAGGACTTGCAACACATCATATAATCAAACCAAGGAGGCAGCATGAAACTCGCAGATCGCGTTAACAAAATTCAACCATCCCCAACCCTTGCCATCGATGCCAAGGCAAAAGCCCTTAAAGCTCAAGGTGTTGATGTAGTCGGTTTCGGTGCTGGAGAGCCTGACTTTGACACTCCCGCAAACATCCGTGAAGCAGGCAAAAAGGCTATTGATGCCGGTTTTACCCGTTACATGCCGGTTGGCGGCGCTGATGACCTGAAAGATGCCATTATTGCCAAGATGAAGCGTGACCACAACCTGGAATACACCCGTGACGAAATTTCCGTAGCCTGCGGTGCCAAGCACACCCTCTACAACATCTCCCAGGCCCTGATCCAGGAAGGCGACGAAGTCATCATCCCCGGCCCCTACTGGGTATCCTACCCTGACCAGATCGTTCTTGCTGGCGGTATACCGGTTTTCATCATGACCGACGAGTCCACCGGCTTTAAGATTACCCCGGAACAACTTGACAAGACAATCACCCCCAAGACCCGGTATCTGATCCTGAACTCACCTTGTAACCCCACCGGTTCCACCTACAGCAAGGAAGAACTGGCTGCTCTGGGTGAAGTACTGCTGAAGCATGAGCATGTACTGGTTGTCGCTGATGATATCTATGAGCGTCTGATCTATGATGGCCTGAGCTTCTACAATATTGCCCAGGTGGTACCGGCACTTAAATCCCGCACCATCGTCGTTAACGGTGTTTCCAAGACCTACGCCATGACCGGCTGGCGGATCGGCTACGCCTGCGGCCCCAAAGAGCTGATGGGGGCCATGACCAAGATGCAGTCCCAGTCAACCAGCAACGCCACCTCCGTTGCCCAGAAGGCATCGGTTGAAGCCCTGAACGGTCCTCAGGAGCCGGTAGCCGCCATGTGCGTGGAGTTTGAAAAGCGTCGTACCTACATTGTTGAACGTCTGAATGCCATGCCCGGCGTCACCTGCTTTAAATCCAACGGTGCCTTCTACGTCTTCCCTAACTTCTCAGGGGTATATGGCAAGACAACGCCGGCAGGTAAAAAGATCGAAACCTCTTCTGACTTTGCCGCCTACCTGTTGGAAGACGCAAAGGTAGCTTTGGTTCCCGGTATTGCCTTTGGCGATGACCGTTATGCCCGCCTCTCCTATGCCATCAGCATGGAGAATATTAAAAAAGGCATGGATCGAATCGAAGAAGCGATCAAAAATCTGAAATAGTCTTTCTCGGGGACGCTTCGGCGTCCCCTTTGTTATCCAAGACATGAGGTCGGCTATGATCACCAAAGATATGATTATCGGCGATATCATCAGACAGCATCCCGTAACCGTGCAAGTCTTTGCCCGTCATGGACTTGAATGTTACGAATGCCAGATAGCAGATCTGGAAACCCTCGAACATGGGGCCGGACACCATAAACTCGATATTGAGATGCTCCTGAATGAGCTGAACTGTAGCCTCAGCTCCCCTGCCTGACACCACCGGAGTATCCATGAGTGATTTTGATCAATACCTTGAGCATTTCCCTGTCGGGTTGAAGGTCAATGTCGGTATTCCGGTACCCGGTGGTGATACATTTCACGACTGGGCAATTATTCATACCATCGATGAAGACCTGGTTTCCCTGCAACTTTCCCGCGACACACTCCCTGCAGGTGTTAAACTTAAAGTTGGAACTATTCTTGATATCCGTGCCGGCAATGAAATTGAAGGTTATTCATGCCGGTCCATTATCGTTGCCGAAGGCTATCAACGAGAAGTATTGTTGCGTCTGATCGGTGAGATTGTCTCTTCTGAACTGCGCGAGTTCTACCGTATCGATGCCTTTCTGCCCATCAAATACTTTATCAGCACTGAACAGAGCGAAGTTAGACTCAAGGTTGCCTGGAAAGAAAAACGTGAGGCACGGATAACAGCAGAAAAAGAAAGGAAACAGCAGGATAAAAAACCATGGGAGCGTCTACGCCAAGCCCCTGATACAGAAGAACTACCCTCAGAAGAATTTAGTGAAGAAGGATTATGGGATGATACTGGTGAGGGACTGGATCAGCCAGACCTGGCTATCAAAGACACCAGCGACCATTCCTGGGATGATGTTATCCCACTGGCGGCAAACATTAGTGGCGGCGGCATACGGATGTTACTGCACCATAAATTTGAAAACGACACGCTGGTGCCGATTGAAATTTACCTTCCCTGCGAACCGGAACCACAGGTAATCGATGCCGTTTGTGTGGTAGCTTTCGCCAATGAAAACTATGCTGCCAGTAAACAATTTAGCCGTACCAGCTACAATACCGGCCTTAAGTTCAAGTTTGTTGAAGAACGGGACCGTGACGCCATTGTCAGCTATATCTCAAATGTCCAGCTCAAACGAATCAGATTGATGCGCGAACAGTATCTCTTCCGTAGCGGCCCAAATTCAGAGAAGACAGAAACGACTCCCGAACAACGCATCAAACTAGTGATTAGAACCGTGCTGACCATTACCTTTGTTGTTAGTGCCCTGATCGGCCTGATTATCTACTTTAAAGGCTATACCGAAAACCGCCCAAAAAATGAAATCGAGATCCTGTTTGAAAAGGGATTTAGTGACTACCTGAAAAAGATCGGCAGAGACCCGTCGCAAGGACGATAGTCTTGTTTAGATCACTGCCAGCCCAGCACCTGATACCCTTTTTCAGACAGACATAGTTCAACAAATCTTCGATACACCGGTGAATCCTCTGGTCCTTTCATGGCACTGCTCACCAAAGCCACCGTTCCTCCAGCCGCTGCGCCGATCAGACCGCCCCGCAGGGCAGAACCACTAATCGCACCAACAACAGCCCCGGTTGCACCGCCAACCAAAGCTGATTTTCCAGTCTTGAGTGCGACCTCGTCTGCAAGCCGACCTTGAGCATTAGCCTCTTCAGCACGTTTTAAACAATCATCAATCTCCTGTTGCGCCCTTTCAGGGCCGGTTGAGCGATAGAGTTCATTCGGGTAAAGTACCGGCCTTTTTGCAGCACAACCGGCGCTTATGGAGAGTACAATCATAATGACCACTAGTCTGATTCCCATTATCCCCTCCCTATAGTTTCCGCTTAATGACTTGACTTTAGCACGAAAAAAGGCCGCCCGACAATATCGGACGGCCTTTTCAAGCAAACCAGACAGGCTATGTGTTACTTCTTCTTTTTGCCGGCCTTTTCAGCAGAACGACCGCCAACCTGCATCGGATCGCCTTTGTAGCCCAAAGCAGCCCAATCCATCCGCTTGGCGCCCATGTGGCATTCACCACACTGCAGTGCCTGCTCTTTCGGAGCAACTTCGTGGCCTGCGGCCAACCAGGACTGGGTCTTAACAAACTGATACTTGCCGCTGTAGGGCAGACCTTCAGGACTCTTGGCACCGTTTACCAGAGCTTTTTCCCAGTCATAGTTTACCCACAGCTCTTTGTACTGCTGGAAGGTATTCAGATACTTGAACTTACTATCCATCGGCTGAGTACCGGTGTAGAACTTGTACGGATAGATCTTAGCGGTCTTGTCCTTGATATCGCCAGCTGGCTTGGTCATATTGACCGGCTTGGACGGATCCTTGATCTTGTCACCCAGCATGTAACGCTCGATCTGGCCATTATACCAAGCGTAGGTTGGAACGAAATTCATGTTCCACTTGAAGGTACCTTTATGCTTGGCGAAGGTTTCTTTATCAAACTCTTCTTCAGCCTTGATGTTCTTACCGGTATCAGACCAGTTCCACATTACTTTGGTAGCCTGACCACGGGAGATAGTAGGAATATGGCAGGTCTGACAAGCCACAGAAGCGGTATGCTTGTCAAGGATAGCTTTATTCTTTGACTTCTGGTGAGGGGCCTTGGCACCGTTGTGGCAATCAGTACACTCAACCTTGGCTTCATAATGAGCCATCTGGCTGGAACGACCGGCAATGGCGTGATCCTTGGTCTTGTGGCAATCCTGGCACATCAGGCCGGCGCCGCCTTTTGCCTTGCTTGCCATATGGACATCCTGCTCCTTTGAAGCAGCTTCCAGGGTTGAATCCAGACCAGGTACCTTAACAGCATCGCCGCCACCACCGTAGAAGTGGCAAACACCACAGTTTTTCAGGCTAGGCTTGGCAACACTTTGGGCTGCCAGTTCAAGGTTCATGGAACCTTTTTCCATGGCCTTGGTATCTACATCAGCGCCAACACCGGCACGGGCATAATTACCCTTCTGGGCGTGGCAGACCAGACAGTCAACCCGGGTTTTGTCATTAAAGTCAAAACCTTTGCTGCGAATCCAGCCGTAACCGGCATGACACTTGCTGCAAGACTCATGGGCAATACCATCAGGACCGGGGAATACGGTAGTACAGAAGTTATTGATCATGTTCTTTTTGCCAAAGGTTTTACCACTCTTCTCCATACCTTTGACATGGTTTGGTGTGCCTTCCCACTTCCAGTGGGCAGTCTTCATCACGTCGGCAGCCTGCTTCTCGTGGCACTCCAGACAAACCTTAGTCACGTCCTGACCTTTTTTAAATGGCCCTTTGACAAACTCGGTGTGATCTGGACCGGCAAAGGCCTGGAAAGAAACCAGAACCAGAGCGGCGGTCAACAGAGCCACCATTCCTTTAAAACCCTTCATACCCTTCCCCTTTCGTTGTCCTGCGTATAATCAGCCCAGCACCTGTTGCCGAGCATGGCATACATAAAACCATTGCATAAGAACATATCTATATCTTGATGTCAACAGCCTGTATACGACACAAGAGACCATAACAGTCCGTTTTAAGCTGCTTTTTTAATTTTTACTAATCTTGAAAGCATCCAGATCACCAATCCAATCCCTACCACCAGGGTGACCAGAAAAAAGACTAACGGTGACCATTGAACCTGTACCGGTACCGTGGTTGGATTAAAATAGGGAGCGAGGAAGTTGCCACGCACCACATCCCGCATAAACGACATGACATAGACCAGCGGTAACGTCAGCCAGAGTGAGGGCAACACCAACCGCTTGAACCCGGTTACCAGCGTTGCCACTGCCAGCAGGATACCGACTGCCAGCAAAGCGGTTGCCGTAGTTCCACCACCCATGAAGCGCTGTAAAGTCTGCTGCGGCAGAGACAGTAGAAACCAGGTACCAACACCCAGCTGGAACAGGGTTAGCCATGAGAAAAGCTGCATCCCCAGTTTCCGACCGGCCTCAGCCACTTCGGGGTCAGATTTCAATATCGTTGTTGCATACAGCGCACTGAACAGTCCACCTACGGCAAGTGAACCGGTAATGATATGCAGGTAACGGGGTAACAGCGTCGAATCAGCCAGGTTCAGCAGACTGCCGTCGGGGGTGGTAAACCAGCGGCTCCAGCTTGCCGGGGCGATCATCATGCTCATATTGTTTGAGAACATAAAGCCGACTGTCAGTAGCAGAACCAGCACTGCCAGCAGTACAAACATGGCCAGGTTACCCAACTTTTTAAAACTGAAGTCATAGATATAGGCCATATAATAAGCGATGATCAGCAGCGGAATCACCGCCAGCCAGTACAACCCCATCAATACCGTACTTGAGTAGAGCAGATGACCGTAGATCACATTGACGAACAGAAGTGGCGCCACCCCCAGATTAACGGTAAAGGCCACCAGAAACGGCAACGCCTTGGCCAATTCATGGGAAAGCTCACGATATGCCCGCCCCGGATAGAGATGGCCGATAAACGCCACCAGCCCGGCCCCCAGCATGGCATTCATGGCAAACAGGTGCAGGGGAAAGGTCAGCATCAGAAAGAACTGGAACCAGCCGTTGGGCGCGGTCAAAGTGTCAGCAATCGGGATCAGGGTAGCCGGATTCATTTGACACCTCCTGCCTGTTTGGCCATGTAGTCGGCCATGGCTTCCTTTTCAGCCGGTGTACCGGTATAATCTGGCATGGCAGGGTTCAGGGCTGAAAGCTTATCAAGCGCAGCCCTGATCTTGTCCCGAGACCAGCCGCTCATCTTTGGTCTGATCTGCTCCATACTGTGACAGGCAGCACAGTTTTCCTCATACAGCGTAGCTCCCTGTTCCTTAGCTGGGACCGCTGCGACAGAGTTGTTCAGCCTGAACAAATAGCCGGCCATGGCATCCTTATCTGCCGGTGGGGCCGTATAATCCGGCATAGCCGGATTCAAGGCCGGTAGTTTGTCCAGCGAAGCACGAACCCTGACCAGATCCCAGCCTTTCATCTTTGGCTTGATACTGTCGGCACTGTGACAGGCAGCACAGTTTTCTTCATACAGCAGCTTACCGCGATCACCGGCTGCACCACTATCGTCGTTCAGCGGTTTCTTGTGCAGACCAGCAGTCAAGTAGGCTGCCAGTGCCTTCAACTCACTATCTGTCCCCACAAAGGGCGGCATGAAGTAACGTTTCTCATGAATTGTTGCCAGGTACTTGCGCATGGCTCCAAAGCCCATGGTTTTGGTCCGACTGACAATATCATTGTTAAATCCACCCACGGTATGACAGGCAAAGCATTGGTGTAGAAACAGCTCACGCCCGGCCTCAAGCTGATTGGCCTCGGTCACCTCTTTATGCTGCACCCATTTGGCATTTTTGAGGAACCCTTCCTGATTGATCCGTTCCACCTCTTTTTTAAGGATGCCGTTGGAATACATCACCTCGTTGATGACATAGGGCCGCCGGGCCGCCTCACGGGTCCATTCAAAGGCCCCCATATAGCCCATGGCTGACAGCATCACTGCCACAATCAGACAGCGAATACGAGCCTTGGGGTTCAACAGGATTAACGCAATCAACACACCTGCCAGAACAGCCAGTGAGAAACCACCGGTCATGACTGCCCGTTTAATGGTGGGAGAGGCCCCGGATACCAGTTTTGCAGCTGGTGACGGCAGTACCGACAGATACCACCAGCCAGCGGGAAGGGAGAGAATCAGGGAAACCAGCGCCCATATACCGGAATAACGGATCATCCGATGGCGGGTGGTCTCATCTTCAAGAAAAGTAGCGGTCAGAAAACCGTAGCAGCCTGCCAGCATGAAGCTCATAAAACTACGGAAGAACAGGGATGGCCAGAAGGTGGGATTAAAAAAACCGGACCAGAAATCACTATTGCTGGTCCAGCTTCCGGGAGTAAGCATGAAATCAATGATGCCGTTAATCAGGAACAGGCTCATCCAGGCCGCACCAAAATAGATCCAGCCGATGGTCTGGTGGGTGCGGTTGTCCATCCTGCCGAAGGTGTAGAAGTAGACGAACAGAGCCACGATCTCCACCAGAAAGAAGACCCATTCTGCAGCCCAGCCAAACACAAAGGTATGGATCAGTAGTGAGGTGGCTGCCGGATGAATCAGAGAGATCACAAACCAGATGGCAACACCGGTCAGGCCGCCAAAGACCATGGTCAGCAGCATGAAGAACTTGGTGTGTTTCTTCACAAAGGCCATAATCTGCTGACTCTGTTCCTTGATGGCTTTACGTTCCACCATCACCAGATAGAGTCCGCCTCCCACCGCAAAATGAGAAACAAAAACGTGAATGATCGCCACCAGGGCGATCAAGAGTCCTCCACCAAACGTCGGAACAAACCAGACCGGATAATTCATCGTTGCTAACCTCCTGTTATAGCACCAGCTATACCTTCGGCAATCAGTGCAACCGTCTGTTGGCGACCATCTTCCATCCGTTTTAATGCCCCGCTGCCTGCTGCCAGTTCAGTATCACCAAGCACGATGCTGTAACGGGCCTTAAGCTTGTCTGCCCGTCGCATCTGGCTCTTGAGACTCTTGCCTTCGCAATCAGTCTCCATCAGACGAAAACCAGCGGTTCGTGCAGCATCCCCCATCACGGCAATGAACAGGTCCGGTACACGTTCAAAACTCCGATCCCCCAGGAGCAGGGCAACCCGTTCTACCCCAAGAGCAAATCCGATACCGGGGACCGCAGGCCCGCCAAGTTGTTCCACCAGGCCATCATAGCGACCACCGGCAGCAACGGCAGATTGAGAGCCCAGCAGGCCAGTCACCAGTTCAAAGGTGGTACGGGTATAGTAGTCAAGACCTCTCACCATTCGGGGATTCAGGCTAAACGGCACCTCAGCGGAGACCAGGTAGCCCTGAACCGCAGCAAAGTGGTCATTGCAATCGGGACAGAGGTGTTCCACCATGGCCGGGGCCCCCTGGGTCGCCTCGACACAGCCCGGCACCTTGCAATCCAGTGCCCGCAGGGGATTAGTGCCCTGACGGCGGCGGCAGTCTTCACACAAGGAGCCCTGACGTTCGGCCAGAAAGGCCACCAAAGCCTCCCGATAAGCCGGACGGCAGGCAGGACACCCCAGCGAGTTGATCTGCAGACTGGGTTCGGCCAGTCCAAGTTCCTGAAACAGGCGGCTGACCATGAGTAACACCTGAGCATCAATCAGTGGGTCTGAAGCACCGGTTACCTCGGCCCCTATCTGGTGAAACTGGCGATAACGCCCCTTCTGGGGACGTTCGTGACGGAACATAGGCCCCATATAGTAGAGTTTGTTAACACTATCCAAGGCGTACAGTTTGTGTTCGATCAAGGCACGCATCACGCTGGCCGTACCTTCAGGACGCAAGGTCAGGCTGCTGCCGCCCTTGTCGGTAAAGGTGTACATCTCTTTTTCAACAATGTCAGTGGTATCACCAATTGAACGGCAGAACAGTTCTGTCTTCTCAACAATCGGCACTCTTATTTCGTTAAAACCATACCGTGCAAAGACCTGTCGGGCAGTCTGTTCAATAAACTGCCAAAGCCCGGATTCAGAAGGTAAAAGATCATTGAATCCCTTGATAGCGGTAATACTCATCATTACTCCCTTAGTGTGGTAGCGTACCGCCAGCAAGAGGGCTGACAACACGATAAATACAGTTTTTTCCGGCAGCCTTACCGGCGTACATGGCCTTGTCAGCCATGGCCAACAACTCATCAATACCGGTAGTATCTTCGGGGTAGCAGGCAAACCCCAGGCTGGCAGTTACATGGATCTGGTAGCCTTCCCTGGCAAGGAAGCTGTGTTTTTCAATCATCTTTCTGATACGCTCCCCCACCTGCTGAGCAGCATCAGGACCTGTTTCAACCAGAATGATGGTGTACTCATCACCACCATAGCGAATCAGCACATCGACTTCACGAACTGATTTTTTCAAAAGTGCACCCAGCTCCTTAAGCAGATTACTGCCAGACAGGTGACCATAGGTATCGTTCACACTTTTAAAATTATCCAGGTCAAGAAACACAACCGATAGCTGGGTTGAATAACGGTCAGCACGCTTGATTTCACGCTCAAGCGCTATCTTCAGGTAGCGATAATTGAACAGACCGGAAAGCTCATCAATGTAAAGCAGATCTCTGGTGGAGGTAAAGCGCAGGGCATTGTCCAATGCGCGAGCGCCATGTTCTTCAAGAAAACTGATATTCCGTTCGTTTTTGAGTGATGGAACAACCTGCTCCGGGTCATTCAACAAAATCACCATACCATGGCAACTGTTTCTAATGATTAGAGGAAAGAGAACCGCCTCCCGTAAGTCAGTCAGGTCCAGCATATCATGTCCCGTTGGCAGGAGCACCCGTACCGGCTGCCCTTTACGGGATGAGCGTTTGCGATATGAAGGTGCCAACAGTTTATGCACCAGCGCACCTGTGGCAGCGTCAACACCTTTCAGCTCCTTGATAACAAACTCTCCCTCCAACTGCACCAGACCAATACCACGCCCTACCCCAATCTCACGTGCCAGGGCATCCACCGCAAGATGACAGACCCCCTCAAGATCCAGACAGCTGGAAAGTGCCTGACTGGTCTGCAAAAGCCCCAGCATATTACGCAGCTCAACATTCTCATCCAGCAGGCGGCGCTGTTCCATGCAGAGTCGCACCGTATGCCGCAATTCATCTGAACTGATCGGCTTCAAAAGAAAATCTCTTGCACCATGTTTCAGGGAAAAAAGGGCTGACTCAAGATCAGCGTTGGCTGTCACCAGAATAACATCAATGGAAGGGTCCTGAGACTTGATCTTTACCAGCAGCTCCAACCCTGAAATACCTGGCATGGCAAGGTCTGTCACCACCAGACCAAAGCGGGCATCCTGCAGCAGGTCAAGCGCCTCCTCACCAGAACAGGCCGTTTCCACGCTATATCCGGCCTGACGCAGCAGATCGGCATATAACTCCCGGAAAAAGCGATCGTCTTCAACGATCAGTATTTCATTCATCTGTCTGGTTTCAGTCATCAGGAATAAAGCCTTACCTCTAGAATGATCGTCATCATTCGTATTATCGCAGCAAATTACTGGCTGTCAAAACAAAATGTCGCACGGCAGCAGTCAGGGCAGATTCGTTCTTACGTGGGGCAACGCTAAATTCAATGCCATTGGTTTCAAACAGAATAGTACCCTGCTGATCAGTTCGATAGAGTTCTGCCCGCTGCTGCCTGATCCTGCCGATGGTTTCTTCTGTTGGCAGACCAAACGTATTTCCTGCACCAACTGATATCACGGCAACGCGGGGCTTGATCCTGGCAAGAAATCGTTCACTAGTTGCGTATCGGCTGCCATGGTGTCCCACCTTAAGTAGAGTAATCTCACCGATTCCATCATGAAGCAGCATATCTTCCACAGGAAAACCGGCATCTCCCATAAAAAGCGCGCTGAAACCGGACTGTTGAAGGTGTAGCACCAAGGAATCATCATTGTCTCCTTCCTCTGCGCCTGCCGCATCCATTGGAGAAAGAACTGAGAGTAACAACTCCTTTCCCAATTGGACACGATCACCCTTTTTCACTACCCTCAGGGTTGTATTCTGACTGTTGAGCGCCCCGATAAGGCGTTGATAGTTGTCGCTTGAGCCAACTGACGTCCCCTGCCAGAACTCCCTCACCCGAAACTGCTCGGCAACCGCAGGCAACCCTCCCAGGTGGTCAGGATGGGGATGGGTCAAGATCATCAGATCAATCCGTTTAACCTTCAGGCGGTGCAATGCTGGTACAAGATAGCGTTCACCAAAATCCTTGCCGGAATCCCGCAGATAGCCACCACCATCCACCAGCAGGGTACGACCGTCTGCAAGTGTGATCAGGGCAGCATCCCCCTGCCCCACGCTCAGAAAGGTGATCCTCATCTTCCCGTCAGGTATTGCATCTGGCCACAGATGTACCAGCATTACCCCGATTACCAACAGGCTTACGCTAATACCTTTAACACGACCTGACCGGACAAAGCTAAGCAGCGCAAGCAGGGCAACGGTAGCGAACAGATCAACAGGGCCGACAGAGAAGATCTGCAGTACAGGCAGTTGGGATATCCAGCAAATAAAACGGTTGCTGATCTCCACCAGCCAGCCAGACACCGTCAGCAAAAACGACGCCACAGGTGCCAGCCAGAACTGCAGCGGAACCGCTGCCGTAGCCAGAACCGTTGCGCCGTACCCTAGAAGTGGCACCACCACCAGATTCGCCAGAATTCCAGTAAATGAGACCTGATGGAATGAGTCCAGCACCGGCGCCATGGTGGAAAGTACGGCAGCTATCGAAGCCGCACAGAATAGCAGCAGTGTCCGCTGCCAACCCCGCACCGTAAAGCGATCAAACGGTGCAACAAGTAACGGAGTCAGCACCAGCAGCCCCCAAAGCGCCAGAAACGAAAGCTGAAATGAAAGGTCAAACAGAACGCCCGGGTCTGCCACCAGCAAGCAAAAGGCTGCCAGCAGCAGCGCATCCAGACTGTCAATTTCTTGCTCACTCCAAATGGCCAGTACCACAGCTGACAACATCAGTACAGACCGGGCTGTAGCAGGTGCGCCACCGGTAAAGACAAGGTACAGCAGCATAAGAGGCAGAGCTGAAAGCAACGCCGTACGTCGGACATCAATGCGTAGTGCCAGCCACTCCCAACGCAGCAGCAACCACCGCAAACAAAGGACCCACACTGCTACCACCACACCAACGCGGAATCCTGAGACAGAAAGAATGTGGGACACACCAGCCCGGCTATAGGCGGCTGTCAAGGCGGGTGATACCTCTTGTTGTCCCCCGGTTGCCAGGGCCAGTACAATACTGCGCTGATCAGGGACCGGGATACTTTTTTTGATGAATTCCTGACTGCACAACGCAAGCGCATCAATCCAGCGGCGCCACGACGTCACAGCAGCACCTCGCATCAGCACAACGCCATCAGCGTCATGTACCCATGCCGTTGCCTGCACCCCGCGCAGTGCAAGGTAGCGACGATAATCAAATTCGCCTGGCAACCCAAGTAGTCGTGGGATATGTATCTTGGCCGGACAACGGATTCTGTCACCACTCAACCAGCGTCCCTGACCTTTGGCAATCGTAAGTAGCAGAACACCATCAACAGCGAACAGAGTGCCGTTTGAATACACCTGCTCAACCTGAAGCTCAAGGCGCTGTCCTTCGGCCTTCATATAAGAACGCCCCAGCAGGACTCCCTCAACAATGACGTGCTTGCCATCAAATGCAGTAACACCTTGACCAGCATGGCTGTTATCCAAACGTGGTGACAACGCTGCCATTCCCCAACCTATCCAGAACAATGCCAATAGACAACCAAATATTATCCGGCTTTTAAACGGTACGGAGCAAGCTAGACAAACGGCTAACATCAATGGAATAAAAGAAGAGAACGGAACCTCAATCAGATACTCGGTCAGGCATCCCAAAACCAGAAAAACAATCGATATGAGAAGCGGGCGTTTTGTGTGCATGGCCTGCCACAAAAATACGGAAGCTGCATCTTGTCAAGAAAAACAAACATTTTTTATGGGACAGAGCTTGACAGACGTGTTTCATTGGCTACAATGACAAACATTGTTTATCCATATGAGACCGTAAACAAACTTCCAAGGTTTACCGCAGGGATTTCATCTCTGCCACTCCACATTTGAGGGATCTCCATTATGTTTCTGCTGCCAAAAGGAAACCCCCTGGCCGAGAATGTCCCTATTTCGAAGTTACAACTACCTGACGCACTGGATAAACTCAAAAACGGCAAACTGACCGGTTGTGCCATTTTTGACTTTCCTGCGGCTGACTGTGCCCTGGTCTACGACGAGGGAAAGCTGGTCACTGCCATTGTGCATCGTGATGGCAATGAAATCAAAGAACAGGCAGCCCTGCAATCTTTGGTTGAATTAATGCTGCTTGCTTCAAGCGGTACCTTCAGCGTATACGCACTGTCTAAAGACATTACTTTGGCAGTGATGGCGCTCGCAGGCGGACCGGCAACCATTGACAGCCAGGAAATCAAGCTGATTGATTTCAAGGCACTGCTTGACCGGATCAAAACCGAACAAATGACCGCTACACTTAAAATTTACACACCCGAAAGAGCCGGATTGATTTTTTATCGTAACGGCGCAACCGTAGGGTTCTTCCATGACGCCTCAACCGGCATAGAAACATCGGCAGGAGAAGTGCAGCAGATAGCCGGCCTGCCCGGTGCCCGTGTCGATCTACGTGTACTGGCTGATACAGATGGGTTTGTACTTGATCTGGCTGGTTTGATAGATATCCGTTCACTCTGGGAAGCATCTTCCGGCAACCCCTTTGCAACTCCTGCTCCAACGGTAACGCCACCACCTTCAGAGCCCACTGCTCCTGCACCTGTTGTAGAAGCCTCCAAACTTTCTGCTGATGAGATTGAAGCTGCGATTTTTGATCTGGCAACCCGCTTTGTCGGCAAACTCGGTCGTACCCTGACTGAAAAAGAGCTGATGAATATCGGCAGCGTAGCATCACTGAAGGATCCTGACAAACTTCAGGAATTCCTTACCGCCATAGAAAAAGGATCAAAACTATTGGCCAGTTCCAATAAAATAAAAGAGATGAAAGAAGCTATCTCTGCCCAGGCTGCACAACTTTAATTTAATTCCGCCCAGCGCAGATTTAGAGGAGGCGTTATGGATTTAACAGGTTTTTTTCAGGCTTTAACATCAATATTCCCCTTTTTACCAAAGATCTACAATGCGGTCGTTATTGATTTCACCGACCTGCTTCTGGTTTTTTTCTGGTTTGTTGCTGCGGCATTCAGCTTCTATTTCAGCCTTAACAACTCCCGGATCTGGACCAGTATCTCAATCGGTTTCTTCCTGCTTTTCTGGAGTCAGTCCTACCAACTGAACCCCTGGCATGAAACCTTTACGGTCATGATTGCAGTACACTACATGATCGGTACGGTTGCCATTCTGGTTATCAGTCACGGTATCCAGGAATATTTCGTATTCACCAGAACACTTGAGATTACAGGATCAAAAAAGACCATTTATATCGGCACTGCTGCAATCCTGGCACTTACCATTCTGGTGGTTAGTGTGAACCCCAAACCATCTCTGTATGTGCTGCGTAACTACCGGATGATGAACAACACCGTCTGGTTCTACCTCTGTATTATCAACATCTACACCATCTTCAAGATTTACAAAGAAATGAAAGACTCACCAATCGCTAACGGTATTCTCTCTTTTGGTCTTGTCTTTATCTTTGCCCTGATCTGGAAAGGCGCTGGTCTTTACCTGATGGTGTATCAATGGGACAAACCTTGGCTTGATATCATTGAGTTTGACGGTATCTCCACAGACATCGCCCTGCACCAGGGCAAGGTGGATATTGCCAAGTCACTCTTTAAAACCTTCAACTTCCTGACCAGCTTCTCGGTTGCCGGCACCTTTGCGTACCTGTTCAAGCTCTTGAGATAAGCAGCAGGACAGCTGACCATAGCAACAAAAGAGGGGAGCACCGGTCTGGTCTCCCCTCTTTTGTTGCGTTTTATCACATATCCACTGGTCCGATAAGCTACCCAAACAACTCTTTACGCCGTTTAGCCAGATATCGTTTAATATCGCAGGCCGTATCAAAGGCCAGCACCTTACGGGCCATGGCCTGACAAAGTCGTAACGAATGTCCACGGATCGCCTGTTTAACCAGCGGTATACTGGGAGCTGACAAACTAAATTCACGCACCCCCATCCCCACCAGCAACAGAGCATTCAGCGGATCAGCAGCCATTTCTCCACAAACAGAAACCTTTTTACCCATCTTAAGTCCAACATCAGCTACCCGTTTGATGGCATGCAGTACTGCCGGATGGTATGGCTCATAGTACTGCTTTACTTTAATATTGTTTCGATCAGCTGCCAGCAGGTACTGGATCAGGTCATTGGTACCAATACTTAAGTAGTCCACCTCTGCAGCCAGACGATCAACAATCTGTACCGCAGCTGGCACCTCAACCATGATGCCCAACGGCAATCCTCCGCACACATCATGCCCCTGCTGACACAGCTCCTCAACCACTGAATCAAGAATAGATCTGATCCGGCGCACCTCATCAAGGCAGCTGATCAACGGAAACATAATCGTTGCCTGGCCAGCCGGGGCAGCCAAAAGAATGCCTGCCAGCTGTTCACGAAAAATAGCCTCTTCATCCAGAGAAACCCGGATTGATCGCCAACCAAGAAACGGATTATCCTCATGTGGGTAGCTAAAATAAGGCAATCCCTTGTCACCGCCGATATCCAGGGTCCGAATATTTACTGGATGGTCGGGGAAACCTTCCAGTATCTTGCGATACAGTAGTGCCTGTTCCTGGCGATTGGGAAAGGAGGTACGGGCCATATAAGGGAATTCTGTCCGATAGAGACCAACTCCTTCGGCACCGTTGGCAATGGCGGTCCTGACATCAGATAACAGTCCGATATTAGCCCGCAACAGAACCCGTGTGCCATCACTGGTTACTGCAGGCAGATCACGCAACGGCTCCAACTCTTTTAAGCGAGTGGTGTACTCTTTTTCAAGCCTCAGGTACTCGTCTCGAACCTGCTTCTCCGGGTTCAGATAGATATGCCCGGAAGTGCCGTCCACAATCACCTGATCCTTGACATTGGCAGCATGCAGCAGTCCCTTAACCCCCACCACTGCGGGTATGCCAAGGGATTTCGCCATAATGGCGGCATGGGAGTAGATATTTCCCTTTTCCGTCGCAATCCCCAGGATTTTGTCATGGTCAAGCATGGCCATGTCAGAGGGGAAGATATCCTCCGCTACAATCACCCGTTTTTCCTTCAGCTTGACGCCGTTATGCTCGTTGCCTTCCAGCACATCAATGATCCGGCGACCAATATCCTCCATATCTGCGGAACGTTCCCGAAGATAGGGATCCTCCATCGCTGAAAACACTTCAATATAGCCCTGTACCACCTCATGTACCGCCCGTGTGGCACCACTCCCCTGCTCGATCAGATCATTTACCTTGTTAAGAAAACCACGGTCTTCAAGTATCATCAGGTGGGTATGGAAGATGGAGGCATCATCCTCAGACAGCAGTTCACTGACCCGTTTTTCCATATAGATGGTCTGGATCGTGACTTTTTCCAGGGCGATCCTGAATTTATGCAGTTCATCGGCAACAGATCCAACTTTGGCAACCTTGATTACTTTGTCACTGAAACGATCCAGGATATAGACCTTGCCATGACTGAAGCCAGGAGAGACCGCGGTCCCCCCCAGAGAACATGATTTAGCTTTTGTCTCCAGTTGATCTCGACTTCCATCACCAGGGCGATGGGTCTTAAGTCGGGCCAGTTCCTGTTCGTAATAGGCTCGTTCCTGCTCTTTGGTCTGGATGGAATCAAGCAGTTTGGCATTCAGAACAATGCTGCTGATCTGAAAGGTAATGGTCCTGAGAATACTGATCTCATCCAGGGTAAAGCTGCGAGCCGCAACGGTCTGCACAACAATCACCCCGATCGGGGTCTTGCGTTCAAAAAGAGGTAGCCCAAGAAACGACAGATAGCGTTCTTCTTTTGAATGTTTAAAATATTTATAGCGGGGGTGGGCCGGGGCATTATCGGTGGTAACCATATCCCTGGTTTGCACCACCAGGCCGGAAAGACCTTCCGACGTCTTCATCGAAACGGTGCCGACTGCACTTTTTGAGAGCCCCTTGGTGGCCTTCAGTACCAACGTTTCACCATCATCTTCAAGCAGATAGATTGAGCAAACCTCACTCGCCATCCGTTTGGCTACGATGGTCACAATATTGTCAAGCGTCTCCTGCAAATCATGTGAATGCAGAATGATGCTGCTGATGTCCTCCAGAGTACGGAGTCCAAGTGATTGTTGTCCTTGTTCACGCTGCATGCACTATCCTTCAGATAAAATATCGTTTACAGTATAAGGCAAAGTTATCTCTTTGCAAGAGCCCTACTTAAATTTTACTGAAATCAGGTTTTATGTAGTATATGGAGAATCAGCCCCAGACAGGAGGAAACATGGCCACAGAAAAGCTGCATGAAGAATTGACCAAGGCAATTGACTTTTTGGATGCAGGCGATCCTGACACCGCACTTCAGCTTTTGGATGACTACCTGAAGCATACAAATAATGATGCAGACGCCTACTTTTATCGAGGAGACGCGCTGGCTGAACAGGGAAAGCTTGACGAAGCCATCAGTGCCTACCGCACCGGTCTCAGTTACACTCCAGACAATCCTGATGCCCTAACAACTCTGGGAGATCTGTTGTTTGAGGCAGGCCAGCATCAGGAAGCGCTCGGACAGTACCGCGCAGTCCTCCTTGCCGATCCTGAAGATGCCGATGCCCTGGTCAGTATAGGACTTGTCCATAATGCCCTTGATCAGACCGATGAAGCCATGTCGGCCTTTAAATCAGCCATTGAAAAAGAGCCGGAAAATATTTTTGCCTGGAATGCCCTGGGAGATTTGTACTATGGCAGCAATGACCATACTGCCGCTATCGACGCCTATCAAAAAGGGATAGATCTGGATCCGATGGATCCAGCTGCCTACCACAACCTGGGAGAACTCTACTACGATCTTGAAGAGTACGAACTTGCGGAACAAAACTGCAAGACAGCAGTCAAGCTGGCTCCTGATTTTAGTATGGCCTACCTGACTCTGGGGGGCATCTGTATGGATCAGGAGCGGATGTCAGACGCTCTCAAGTATTACCGGCTTTACCTGAAGTATGAGAAATCTCCCCAGGCTGCTGACATGCTGGCTGAAGTAAAAGCGGTAGTAGAGGGGTTGCAGGAAGAGTTGAAAGAGTAGAAGGTAACGAGTGAAGGGTGAGAAAAATCTCTCACCCTTCACTCGTTGCTGGTTATTTTCTTACAAAGTCTGACTTTGCAAAGGAATATTCAAACTGCATATGGTCGGTGTAGGTACCATCCAGAATCGCCACCACATCCTCAGTAAAGACCAGTTCTTCGTCAGTGGGAATAACATAGACCTTAACCGGAGAATCATCAGTCGTGATCAGGGTTTCACGCTTACGGGTCATGGCGCCGGCATTACGCTCCCGATCCAGCACAATACCGATATGCTCAAGACCTTCAATCGCCTTTTCCCGAATTGCAGCACCCATCTCACCTACGCCTGCGGTAAAGATCACGGCATCCAGCTTACCAATGGCAGCCATATAGGCGCCAATATATTTCTTTAGACGATACGCCTCAATATCCAGAGCCAACTGGCAACGATGATCACCTTTTGCAGCATGCTCAATCACATCACGACGGTCAGTATAGCGACCGGTAATGCCCAGAATACCACTTTTCTTGTTCAGGACGCTGTCGATCTCTTTGGCAGACAGGTTTTCCTTCTGCATCATAAAGGCCGGAATAGCTGGGTCAATGTCACCACTACGGGTTCCCATCACTGCCCCCTCAAGCGGGGTTAGCCCCATACTGGTATCAACCGAAATACCGTTCTTTATCGCGCAGTGGGAAACGCCGTTTCCGATATGCATAGTAATGATATTGCATTGATCGGCAGGCTTGCCAAGCAGCACAGCGGCACGTTTTGAGACATACAGATGTGAGGTACCGTGAAAACCATAACGGCGAACGCCGTGGTTTTCATACCAGTCATAGGGCACCGGATAAAGGAAAGCCTGCTCAGGCATGGTCTGGTGGAAAGCGGTGTCAAATATTGCCACATGGGGGATGGTTGGCATCAGCAAACGGGCTGCCTCAATACCCTCAATGTTAGGCGGGTTATGGAGTGGTGCAAGATGCTGGACATCCTTAACCGCATTCAGCACAGCGTCATCAATTTGCACCGAACAGGTGAACTTCTCGCCACCATGCACCACCCGGTGACCAACGGCAGAAATTTCGCCAACACTTTGTAGTACGCCGTGTTCACGATCAGTCACCACCCTGATAACAAGATCAATAGCCGCCTTATGATCAGGACAGTCCTGCTCAAGCTTGAAGTTATCCTTACCTGGAACCTCATGCACAATATATGAGTCACCAATAATGACCCGCTCAACCATCCCCTTGGCAACAACCACCTTTTTATCCCAGTCAAACAACTGGTATTTGACAGAGGAGCTGCCGCAGTTTAACGCCATAATAATCATACAATTTTCCTCCTGAATAAACAGAGATCAAGACATTATTTTAAATAAAAAAACATTAGTCAGATTAAACCATTTACACAATAATAAAACTGCATTTGATATATCATGCTGTCCAAATAAAATTCAACCAATTTATGAAGCCACCCGATGAAATCCCGTATACAGTTTTTCTGGACATTTTACCGGTGCTGTGGTAACACGTTCACGCCTTTGTAGAAAGGCCAACTAATTTACAACTAATTTTGGAGGTGGACCGTGGCACACACTATTACTGATGATTGCACCAACTGCGCAGCATGTGAAGATTCCTGCCCTGTAAACGCAATTAGCGAGCAAAGCGGCAAGCGCGTAATCGATGCTGATACCTGCATCGACTGCGGCGCCTGTGTAGACACCTGCCCTGTCAGCGCAATTCACGCCTAATTGCCCTGAGGCACCAGTTGAACGAGAAAAGGCCCGGATCAAATCCGGGCCTTTTCTCGTTCCAGTGTAGCAGCTCTTCCTGTTAACAGACTAGCGGCAGTACCGCTCCTTTTCGCTATAGATACAACCACAATACTGCTGACGATACAATCCCAACTCTTTTGAACGCCGGATACCTTCCTGCCAGCCTGGCCTGAAATCCCGGTACAGAAACGGGATACCCTGCTTTGCAGCTACCTCTTCCGCCTTCTCGCGCATCAGGTCATGGTTCTGATAACGGCTGTAAAAAAGCGATGAGGTAAAGGCATCAAAGCCATTTTCCCGCGCAGCTGCTGCCACAGCATCCAAACGTGAGGCATAACAATAGCCGCAACGTCTATCAGGTTCTGCAGCTACATTGGCAAGGAACTCTTCCAAGCGGTACTCATCCCGTATAATCAGAGGCATATCCTCTTGATCAGCCATCTGTTGTGCTGCATCACGTCGCCTGGCAAACTCCTGATAGGGGTGGATATTGTGATTATAAAAAAAACCAGTCACCTCTATCCCCTCACTACGCAGTGTCATCAGGGGATAGAGGGCACAGGGACCACAACACGTATGTAACAGAACACGCATCAGACCTTTTCCAACAAGTGGCCCAGTTTATCCCGCTTGGTTCTCAGGTAGCCTTTGTTTGAACAGGTGGGACTGGCCTCTATCTGCACCCGGTCCACAATTTCAAGACCATACCCCTGCAGACCAACCAGCTTACGTGGGTTGTTGGTCAAAAGTCGGATTTTACGAAGCCCCAAGGCCAATAGAATCTGGGCACCAACCCCGTAATCACGCATATCAGCCTTAAAACCAAGCTGCTGGTTGGCTTCAACGGTATCCATCCCCTGATCCTGCAGCTCATAGGCCTTCAGCTTGTTAATCAGACCGATCCCCCGCCCTTCCTGGCGCATGTACAGAATCACCCCACGACCTTCTTTATCGATCGCCTCCATCGCCTTGTGCAGTTGATCGCCACAATCACAACGCTGAGATCCCATCACATCGCCGGTCAGGCATTCTGAATGAACCCGCACCAGTACCGACTCGTCGCCTGAGAGATCGCCTTTAACCAGCGCAATATGATCCAGCTTGTCCACGTCGTTTTCAAAGGCCACCACCCGCCAGTCGCCACCGTAACGGGATGGCAGCTTGGCGTCGGCCACAGCACGCACCAACTGTTCATGCTTCAGGCGGTACGCAACCAGATCAGCCACGGTACAGATCTTCAGACCGTGTTCCTTGGCAAACTCGCGCAGTTCCGGCATGCGGGACATACTGCCATCATCATTCATGATCTCGCAAATAACGCCCGCCGGGGTCAGACCAGCCAGACGGGCAAGATCAACCGATCCTTCGGTCTGGCCGGTACGCACCAGCACGCCACCCGGCTTGGCACGTAGCGGAAAGATATGGCCGGGGCTGACCAGATCAGCTGCAGACGCGTTGGGAGCCACTGCAGTCAAAATGGTATGGGAGCGATCAGCAGCAGAAATGCCGGTGGTAACGCCACGCTTGGCCTCGATTGAAACCGTAAAAGCGGTCTCAAAGGGGGAGGTATTGTCCCGCACCATCGGCTTCAGCCCCAATGCATCGCATTTATCAGGGGTAAGGGTCAGGCAGATCAAGCCTCGCCCGTACTTGGCCATAAAGTTAATCGCCTCAGGGGTTGCCATTTCAGCAGCCATGGTCAGGTCGCCTTCATTCTCCCTGTCCTCATCATCCACCAGAATCACCATCTTGCCCTGACGGATATCCTCTATCGCTTCTTCAATCGTACATACACCCATTGCTACATTTTCCCCTCTCAGATAAAACCGTTCTGCATCAGTTTTTCCATAGTAAGGCCACCACTGCCTGCATGGGGACCAACCAGTCGAGCAACATATTTGCCAATGACATCGGTTTCAATATTTACCTCTTTACCCGGCCCTATACCTGCCAGAGTTGTCTTCTCCAGGGTATGGGGAATGATCGACACGCTAAAGCCGGTATCACTCACCCCATTCACCGTCAGACTGATGCCATCTAGTGCCACTGAGCCTTTTTCCACCAGCATCCGGGCCTGTTCACGGGGCAGGCTGAACCCCAGAATAACGGCATTTCCTTGATTCACTCTGCTTTCAAGTCGCCCTACACAATCAATATGCCCAGTAACCAGATGGCCATCAAGACGTCCCCCCAGCCGCAAGGCCCGCTCAAGATTAACCGGAGTCCCTGCCTGAGAGGCTGCAAAGGTGGTCCGCGCCACTGTTTCAGGAGAGACATCAAAACTGAAACGATCCCCCTGCATACCTACAACAGTCAGACAGGCTCCATTCACGGCAATTGAGTCTCCGATACGGATTTCGCTGCCTGGCAGAGGTGCAGCAACCTCCAGCACGGCACGTTCATCGCCGCGACGCAGGGTAAGCACACGTCCGGTACACTCAATCAGGCCGGTGAACATACACCCACCGGTCTGGCATATACCACCACATCAGGGCCGGACATACCAACCCGTTGTACTTCCAGCTGAATAGCTTGATCCATGGTACTGATTCCTTGTATGGCAAAGGGAGCGAAACCGTTCCCCACAACCTTTGGCGCATAGAAAAAAATACACTCATCAATTAACCTGCGTTGCAACAGATCACCGGCCAGGCGACTGCCCCCCTCCACCAGGATACTCTGCACCCCCCTGACAGCCAGTTTACGCAGCAGGTCCGTCATTTCAACCCTACCGTCATATTCACGACAGACCAGTATTTCAGCTCCCTGCAGTTGATACCGTTGATGGAATTCAGGATTCGTTTCACAGGTAGCTATAATGGTTCTACCGGGATCCGTGCCATTCAGAACATGCACACTTTCAGGGGTGCGCAGACGGGTATCCACAATCACCCGCAACGGATCACGCCCCCTGACATGGCGGACTGTCAGTTGCGGATTATCGACAATCACCGTATCCACTCCCACCATAACCGCATCACAGTGGGACCGCAGGCGATGCACAAAACGTCGGGACTCTTCACCGGTTACCCAGCGGGAGTGTCCGGTTACGGTGGCAATATTGCCATCCAGCGTCATGGCTGACTTGTACACCAGGTAGGGCATCCCGGTGGTAACCGCCTTGATAAACCCTTTGTTCAAGGCCTGACACTGCTCTTCCAGCAGCCCCACCTCAACCCGGATACCGGCCTGACGAAGCTTCTGCAACCCCTGACCGGCTACCTGCAGAAAAGGATCAACCATGCCGGCCACCACCCGCCGCACTCCAGCCGCAATCAGCGCATCACAGCAAGGAGGGGTCTTGCCATGATGGCAGCAGGGTTCCAGGGTCACATAGACATCGGCCCCTTTGGCTGCAGCACCGGCCATGGTCAAGGCATGAATTTCAGCATGGGGGGTACCTGCCTTTTTATGCCACCCTTCACCCACAATGCCACCGTCACGCACAATCACACAGCCGACAGCCGGATTGGGGGCAGTTCTGCCCAAGCCTTTACGTGCAAGGGAGAGGGCACGCTTCATGTATGCAATGTCTGTCTTTGACATCCCGCCCCCTACTTCTTCAGCAGGTCCTGCAATTCAACCATAAACTCGTTGATATCTTTAAAGGAACGATAGACCGACGCAAAGCGGACATAGGCCACCTGATCAACAGCATGCAGTTCGTTCATAATCCATTCACCGATCCGCGATGCAGGCACCTCCCGTTCACCACACTCCTGCAACCGGGTTTCCAGCCGATCCGCCATCCGTTCGATATCCTCAACGGACACCGGACGTTTTTCACAGGCCTTTTTGATGCCGGAGATCACCTTCAGCCGATCAAAGTGCTCCCGCCGCCCATCCTTTTTACAAACCAGCGGCAGCATCTCCTCCACTCGCTCATAGGTGGTAAACCGCTTGGCGCATTCCTCACACTCTCTACGGCGACGGATAACCGCCCCACCTTTGTCAGGCCGGGAATCGACAACCTTACTGTCTGGATGACCGCAGAACGGACACTTCATGGGGTTTCTCCTCCGGCTGTGCCACGTTCAAAATGAACCACCTCAATTCCGCTTTCTTCCACCATCTCACGGGCCAACTCATCAGCATACCCTTCTGCATAGACAATCCGCTTGATGCCGGCGTTGATCAGCATTTTGGTGCAGATAATACAGGGCATGGTGGTGCAGTACAGGGTGGAACCATCGATATTGACGCCATGCCGGGCTGCCTGAATGATGGCGTTCTGCTCGGCATGCAGTCCCCGACACAGCTCATGGCGCTCGCCAGAAGGCACCTTCAGCCGCTCACGCAGACAGCCGGTTTCCTCGCAATGCCGGATACCGGACGGCGTACCGTTGTAGCCGGTGGCCAGGATATTACGATCCTTGACCAACAGGGCACCCACCTGACGCCGCAAACAGGTCGAGCGGGTCGCCACTAACAGGGTGATATCAATAAAATACTGGTCCCAGGTCGGACGGGCCATAGCAGCTCCTGCTTGCAAAATCTTTTTACCACGTTATCCTATAAACCATACTTGTATGCAGGTCAATAACGGGGGAACCATGCAGGCCAGGATACTGCTTGTAGATGATGAAATTCAGATCACGCGCCTGATCAGCACGGTCCTTGGCAGTGACGGACACCAGATTGATATGGCCCACACCTGCCATGACGCACTTACCTTGATCGGGCAACAGTCCTACGATGTCATTTTTATCGATATCATGCTGGATAAAAACCAAGGCGGCATGGCACTGCTCAAAACAGCCACAACGCTCTCCCCCACCAGCCGCGTGATCATGATGACCGGCTACCCGGATGTTGCCACCGCAACCGAATCGATCCGTTACGGTGCCTTTGACTATCTCTGCAAACCGTTTGATAGCCTGCAGATCAGCAGCATTACCCGCCACGCCACTGAAAACCGCAGACTGCAACTTGAACGGGAGCAGTTCCGTGCCAATCTGGAAGCGATCAATCGCAGCATCAGTGACGCCATCATCATGGTGGATCAGCACCTTCAGCTACAGCACCTTAACGATGCAGCACTGCAGTGCGGCTATAGCGCTGATCAGCTTGGTCAAGCCATTGATCAGCTAAGTACGGGCTGCAACGGAAGCTGCCGCATGGCCCTGGCCGAAACCGTCAGAACCGGACAACGTCAGGAGCTGAAACGGATCGAATGTCGCGGCAATGGCAGCCGCACCCGGATCGTCAGTGTTATTGCCACCCCCACCACCAGCGAAGAGGGACACCGCACCGGCGCCGTAGCGGTTATACGTGATGAAACCGAACTGGATGCCCTGGAGCGCCAGCTTCAGCAGCGCAGTCACTTTCACACCATCATTGGCCGTGCCCCGATTATGCAGCAGCTCTTTACCAGGATCGAGGCATTGGCCGATGTCACCAGTACCGTCCTGATCTGCGGCGAAAGCGGTACCGGCAAAGAGTTAGTAGCCCAGGCGCTGCATGAGTGTGGTGCCAGAAAACAGAAGCCGTTTATCAAACTCAACTGTTCGGCCCTGCCGGAAGGCCTGCTGGAAAGCGAACTGTTCGGCCATGTCCGCGGCGCCTTTACCGGCGCCATCAAAGACAAGATGGGACGTTTCCAAAAGGCCCATGGCGGCACCATCTTTCTGGATGAAATCGGCGATATCTCCCCTGCCCTGCAGATCCGTCTGCTGCGGGTGCTCCAGGAGCGGGAGATTGAGCGGGTCGGTGACACAACGCCGATCAAGATTGATGTACGGGTAATTGCCGCCACCCACCGCAACCTGCAGGAGAAAGTCCGTCGCGGCGAATTCCGCCAGGATCTCTACTATCGCCTGAATGTGGTACGTCTTGAAGTTCCTCCTCTGCGGGAGCGGCTGGAAGACCTTCCCCTGCTGGTTGATCATTTTCTCCAGCAGTTTTCACACAAATTCAATCGCACCTGCAGCAGCCTTTCTGAAGATGTACTGACTGCCTTACGCAGACATTCCTGGCCCGGCAATATACGCGAACTGGAACATCTGATTGAGCATGCCTGCATCCTCAGCCACAGCTCAATCATTACCTCAGATGACCTTCCGACTGAATTTTTCAGCACCATTGGCCACCGGACTGAGACCAGCCATGTTCAACAATCCCGTCCAACGGTTGATCTTGAGGACGCCTTGAGACGAACACAGGGCAACCGCACTGAAGCCGCAAAGCTGCTGGGTATCAGTCGACGAACATTTTACCGCTGGCTTGAGCAGCAAACGGGCCAGTGACACAATCTCGACGTGTCACAAGTGTGCCATGACACACTGAAATGACACACTTCAAATTAACTGAGCTACCCCAAAAAAAATAAAATAAAATATTATTAAAGCATTACACATCATCTTCAACACCCCCAACTGCTGGCACACATAGTGCATTCACAGAACAATATGTAAGCGCACTCCCGGTTGTGCCAGAAAGACACCCATGAAAGAGGCATCACCCACCGCTAACAATCTCCTGCCACCTGCAAAAGCCAGCATTCTGTTGGTTGATGACGAGCCGATGGTACTGAAGATGCTGCAAACGTTTCTGGACTCACAGGGATATCAGGTACTCTGTGCTCCTGGTGGCCATGAAGCCCTGGCAATCGTTGAACAACAGGGCCATGGGATTGACCTGCTGATTACCGACATCCGTATGCCGGATATGAATGGTATCCGCCTGCTGGAAGCGGTTCGGCAACTGCTGCCAACGCTGCCGGTACTCCTCATGACCGGCTACACAGATTTTGATCTGGTGGTTGAAGGGTTAAAGCAGCATGCATTTGACCTGCTCTTTAAGCCGATTGATTTTGAACAGCTTAACTGGTGTATCTCCAAAGCGCTCGCTTTTTTGATGACCCAACGTCTGGAACAGCAATACCGCACGCGGCTTGAAGAACAGGTGGCCAAGCAGACCAAACAGCTCTGTGATCAACTGGAGGCGCTGCAGGAGGCTCAACACAAAACCAGCGAAGTTGCCGAATTAAAACGCGAATTTTTAAGCCTGATCAGCCATGAATTCCGTACCCCACTGAATGGCATTGTGGGAGCCGTTCAACTGCTGGAAGATCAGGGAGTGCAAGCATCACAGGCAGAGTACCTGACACTGCTCAAGGCATCGGCCAACCGTATGACAACGCTGGTCAATAATCTTCTAACCCTTGCAGAGGCCCGTTCTGCAAAGCACTCAACAGGCAACGTCATTAACAGCCCCTGCATGGCATTGGAATCGCTTGAAAACCGCTATCAAAGCATGGCCGTCAACACGGGAATTCAGTTTAAAACAAGTTGCAGCCAACCGGCATCCCTGACCCTGCAAGGACCTTGGGATGCACTGCATATCATTGCCGGATGCCTGCTGGATAATGCCTTTAAATTCACCGGCAGAGGTGGCGAGGTCAGCTGCCGTCTCTGGGCTGAACCTGCCGGAACGGACCAGCAGGAAACCTCCGTCTGCGTGCAGGTAAACGACACGGGGAAAGGCATACCGATTGCCTGTCAGGAAGTTATCTTCCAACCGTTTACCCAGCTGGAGCATTATCTGACCCGCCGCAGCGAAGGTAGCGGCATTGGTCTGGCCATAGTCCGCACCATCTGCGACAAACTGGGGGGCAAATTAACCCTGGAAAGCAGCCCGGAACAGGGCAGCAGCTTCACCTGCTGCCTGCCCTTCAAACAATCAACGGTACCTACCCCATGAAAATTCTCGCCATTGATGATTCAAACGTCAACCTGCTGGTCATGAAAGGCACCCTGGATAAATACCTGACCGATGCCCAGTTGAAAACGGCCTGCTCAGGCAAGGAGGGGCTTGACCTGGCACGCACCTGGCACCCGGACACCATCCTGCTTGACCTCCAGATGCCTGACATGGATGGTTATGAAACCATTCGGTATCTCAAACAAAACCCGTCAACCGCCTATATCCCGGTTATTGTCATCACGGCTGCTGATGTTGATTCAAAAGACCGGGTCAAGGCCCTCGATCTGGGAGCAGATGCCTTTCTGCAAAAACCGATCTCCAGCCACGAACTGGTGGCCCATATCAAGGTCATGTTACGGATTAAAAAGGCTGAAGAACGCTTACGGCATTCACAAAAACTGGAGGCGATCGGCATACTGGCTGGCGGAGTAGCCCATGATTTCAACAATATCCTGACGGTGATCAGGGGCTACAGCACCATGCTGCTGATGCAAACGACACCTGACAACCCCAACTATGAAAGTCTGCAGATGATTGTGGATGCAGCAAAACGGGCCACCAGCCTGACCCAAAGCCTGCTGACCTTCAGCCGCAAACAGGAGTCAGCCCCTTCAAAGGCAGAACTCTGTACCCTGGTATCCAGCTTTGAAAAGTTTCTTAGAAGAATAATCGGCGACAATATACTGCTCAATTTTGTCTGTGATCAGCATACGGTCCATGCCAGTGTGGATCGAAGCATGATTGAACAGATGCTCATGAACCTGGCCATTAATGCCCGTGATGCCATGCCTGATGGCGGACAGCTGACCATAGCCACAGCACATGTTATACTCGACAGCAAATCAGCGTCAGCACTTGAACTCTCACCTGGCACCTATATTCATCTGACCGTATCAGACACCGGATGTGGCATCCCCGAAGAACTCCTCCCTAAAATATTTGATCCGTTTTTCACCACCAAAGAGATCGGCAAGGGGAGCGGCCTGGGACTGTCCATGGTGTACGGCATTGTCAAACAACACTGTGGCACCATCAGTGTTGAAAGCGTACCTGGCAACGGCACCACTTTTTCCATCTATCTGCCAGCCAACGAGGTGCCTGAAACTGCACAGGAAAGCCAGTAAGTTCAAGCTGTTGGACAGAGTCTAAAAAATATGCGGCCTGACGTGACATTCAAGAGACAGGTGGTATACTTACTTGCATTCAATGACAAAGGCTATTTCATTAACCGCTAACAAGGGAGAACTGAACCAGATGAAACGTTTTACACTGATCAATGCCGGGCTGATAGTGCTGTTTAGCGTCTGTTGCGCTGCCGCAGCAGCCCTTACGCCGCCACTACCTAAATATCAGAGCTGGAAGAAGAGTGTGCGGAAAGTGGTAGCGGATAAAAAATCACTTTTTTACGGCATCCACTACATCTATGCCGATCCCAAGGCGATCAAGGGCTACCAGGCAGGTAACAAGTTTCCAGAAGGAAGCCGGATTGTGGTTGAGCATTTCAACATCAAAGGGGACAGCACTGTTGACGGTCCTAAAAACATGGTGGTGCTGATGAAAAAGGACAAGTCTCAAAAGACTACCGGGGGCTGGCTGTATGTCGGTTATACGGCAGATGGGAAACCAAGCCGCCTTGATCCGGTTAAAAACTGTTTTGAGTGTCACCAGAAGGAAGTTGCCGGACGGGATTACGTCTTTTCCGGTATTGCAGACTTCAAGTAAAGGAGTGCCACCGTGAAATGTCTGATTGTTGAAGATGACTTCATCTCTCGCCGGATCCTCAGGGAGCTGCTAGGAGCTTACTTTGATTGTGAAATTGCCGTTGATGGAGAAGAAGCGGTAACCGCCTTCAGGATGGCCCACGAAGCAAAAACTCCCTATGACCTGATCTGCATGGACATCATGATGCCCAAGATGGATGGACGGGAGGCATTACGCCTGATACGAAAGCTTGAAAAAGAGCTTGAAATACCGCCCAATCTGGAGGTTAAGGTCGTTATGACCACAGCACTTGATGATCCCAAAACCGTCTTTGACTCATTTTACCAGGATGGCGCCACCGCCTACCTGGTAAAACCGATCAGCAAACAGAAACTGGTCAGGGAACTCCGCGCCCTGGGCTTAATTCAGTAGCGCTTCGTCGGAGAAAGGAATCTGGCCTATGCCCCCGCATCTCTGCAATCAGGTCGTACAATGGAGCAGCAGTCTGACTCCTGTCATACAGATTCTGCAACGACTGGCTGGCAGCACAGAAGATCAGTTTCTGGAGTTGGGTGGAAAACTGCAGGACTTCGCCATCCGTTCCTCAAAAATATCGTCGGTTTCCAATGAACTGGTGGAACTGGTTGCCGGTTCTGAAAGCAGCCAGTTAACCGAACGACTCCGTCGCCTGTTTAGTGACATGAATGATTATCTTGAACGGGTCAACACCCAGGGCACCCAGAGTTGCAGCACCCTGGAGCAAATCATGGTCCAGCTTGACAGGGTCATTCAGCCCCTGGAAGGGTTTCAGAAGATGGACAAGGCGTTGCGTATGCTCTCCATCTCCACCAAAATTGAATCTGCCAGGCTGGGCGAACTGGGCGCCGGTTTTACCACCCTGGCCATGGATGTTGAAAAGCTATCCCAGACCGTCAGTGAAAAATCTGCCGGTATCATGATCCAGCGCCAGTCCCTGGCTCAATTGATCAGCAACAACCTGCAGATGGTACGCACCACAGAAGAGCATCACTACACCGATGCCCACAAAATTCTGACTGCTGTCGGCAACAACCTTGAGACCCTGGCAGACCTGAATACCACCTGTTCTGCCACCGGCAATCAGGTTGCCGTTATTTCTGAGCAGATTGCATCTGATATCGGCGCGGTTGTTGGCTCCATGCAGTTTCATGACATCACCCGTCAGCAGATCGAGCATGTCATTGAGGCGCTTGAAAAACTTCTGCAGCATACCTGCAGCAACACACCCTCCAACGACGATGCCTGTCCGGCAGTGGTTGCTGAAATCGGCGACATCTGTGAGTTGCAAACCGCCCAGACCAGGCACGCAGCTGACCAGCTGGCTAAGGCCACCAACACCATTCTGGATAGCCTGCGGGATATTGGATCAAAACAGACTCAGATCAGTTTGGAATTACAACAGGCTTTGATGGGTAATTCAGGTTCTGCAGAGGTATCCCTCCTGGTAACCATGGAAAAGGAGATGCATCAAGTCACGCTGATTCTGCAAAACTGTGAAAAGGCAGACCATGAACTTGCAACTGCCATGCAGAGGGTAACTGGCACCATGGCAGAGATAGGCGGATTTGTCAGCGATATCGAAGCGGTTGGTTCCGAGATTGACCTGATCGCCCTGAACGCTCAGATCAAAGCTGCCCACACCGGCCCTCAGGGAGCTGCTCTGGGGGTACTGGCTGAAGCGATCAAGCGGCTTTCCCTTGAGGCGGTCGTCCAGACTGAGGCGGTCTCAAGCACACTGCAAGCTATTAACGGTATCACTGCCAGCATGGCTGATCAGAACTTTCTGGAGGCCGGTGACAGTTCTCAACAGGTGAGCGAGATGGAGCAGGAGGCCCAGCAGATTATCTCATCCCTGTCTGCCATTAACCGCTCTCTGCTGCAACAGCTTTCAATACTGGCAAGTACGGCAGAATCACTCTCTGAAGAAATCAACCTCACCACATCAAACATCCATGTACATGAAGAAATACAGCAACAGACCGAGCAGGCAGTACAGACCCTTGAACAGATTTACACCGAGGCACGGGCGCAAGTGCCTGCTTCAAGTGAATTCAGAGACAACCTGCGTCACATGGAACAGCGCTATACCATGGAAAGTGAACGGATGATCCACGAAATGATGGCGGCGCGGCATGGCGTTCAACTCTCACTACAGAAGCAGCAGGCCAGTACCAGCAGTGATTCAGAGTACGGCGACAATGTTGACTTATTTTAAGACCGGAGAGACGACATGTCTGATACCGCCCCTGCCCTGCACAGCCTGCTGCTTGAACAGAGCAGTCCGGTTACCTCTATCCAGCTTAACCTCTCTGCCATTAACGAGATCGACCTTGCGGGTATGCAGCTGATCTGTTCTGCCTGCCGTACTGCACTTGATGCAAAGAAACATTTCAACTTGGCTGGCTGCATGGCCCCTGACGTAAGAAAAGCTATCGACACCGTTGGGCTGCAGCGGCAGACCACCTGTAAGCACAACGCCGATTTACCCTGTATCTGGTGTGGAGGAATAAACTGACATGGCAAAACTGATTATGACCGCTGATGATTCAGCAAGTGTACGGCAAATGGTAAGCTTTACCCTCAAGCAGGCCGGGTATGACGTGGTTGAGGCAGTGGATGGCAAGGATGCCTTAACCAAACTGGGCACCCAGAAGGTGGATATGCTGATCACCGACCTGAACATGCCCAACCTGGATGGTATCGGCCTGATCAAGGGGGTTCGCGGCGGCGCCCTGAACAAATTTATACCGATTGTGATGCTGACTACCGAATCTCAGGAATCCCGCAAGTCAGAAGGCAAGGCAGCCGGAGCCACCGGGTGGATCGTCAAGCCGTTCAAACCAGAACAACTGATCGCTGTTGTGAAAAAGGTATTGGGTTAACCATTAAAGATCTGGAAACGAGGATTTTCCAGCTCTGGGTTTAACAGGCAACGCATGACGCGGAGACGTACTACTACAGTACGTCGCACAAGGCATGACGAAGCATGAAGAAGCCAGGGCAGAAAAAGACCGTTTCGGAGGTTCCATGTCCAGCCCTCAGGAACAACATATAGCCACTTACCGTGAAGAAGCAGGCGAACTGCTGGCCGAACTGGAGACCTCCCTGCTTGAACTGGAGGACAATCCCCAGGACAATGATCTGATCAACCGGGTCTTCCGCGCCATGCACACCATTAAAGGCTCCGGCGCCATGTTCGGCTTTGACGACATTGCCCGTTTCACCCATGAGGTTGAGACGGTCTTTGATCAGGTCAGAAACGGTAAAATGCAGGTCACCCGTTGCCTGCTTGATCTTACCCTTCAAGCCCGGGACCAGATAACCACCATGCTGGAAGCTTCGGCAGGCGGCCCTCCGGCTGATGAGACCAATGGCCAGCGGATTATTGATGGCCTGCAACAGCTATTACCCCACGTGACCAAGTTAAAGGCGGAACCTGCCGTAGCGACTCCTGCTGTACAATCATCGGAAGCAGATGCCAGCCGTACCTACCGCATCCGCTTTAAACCACTGCCGGAAATCATGTTAAGCGGCACCAACCCGGTCAGCCTGCTAAACGAACTACGCGACCTTGGTGCCTGTGAAGTTATGGCCCACCTGGACGCCATCCCTTCCCTTGACCAGCTCACCCCGGAACACTGTTATTTTTACTGGGATATCGTGCTTACCACGACCCGTGGTACAGAGGCCATCAAGGATGTCTTCATCTTTGTAGAAGATGACTGTGACCTGAAGATTGACCTGATTGACGACGGCACGGCTCCTGATGCTGATGCCAGCTACAAAAAACTGGGAGATATCCTGGTTGAACGGGGTGATCTCTCACCGGTGGAGATGCAGAAAATACTCTCCATGCAGAAGCGGTTTGGCGAAATCCTGGTGGAACAGGGGTTGGTACCTGCCTCAAAGGTACAATCGGCCCTTCTGGAGCAACAGCAGGTAAAACAGGCCCGCCAGGAACGGACTACGGCTGCACCGGCTGCTGCCGAAGCGGCCCTCTCAATTCGGGTTCCGGCTGAACGGCTTGATCATCTGGTCAACCTGGTGGGAGAACTGGTTACGGTACAGGCCCACCTGACCCAGATCGCCGGCAATCGCCATGACAATGAAATCAGTGCTGTGGCGGAAGAAGTGGAACGGCTGATCTCTGAACTGCGGGACACCACCCTTAACATGCGGATGTTGCCGATCGGCTCCACCTTCAGCAAGTTCAAACGACTGGTTCGCGATCTCTCGGCAGAGCTGGGCAAAGAGATTGATCTGGAAACCACCGGTGCGGATACGGAACTGGACAAGACCGTGATTGAAAAGCTGAACGACCCGCTGGTACACCTGATCCGCAACAGCATCGACCACGGCGTAGAGATGCCAGAGGTACGCAAGGCAGCCGGTAAGCCGTCCAAGGGTGTTGTGCATCTGGCTGCTGAACACTCCGGCGACAGCGTACTGGTTACCATTCGTGATGACGGTGCCGGACTGGACAAAGAGCGGATCAGGGCCAAGGCGATTGAGCGGGGTCTGATCACTGCCAGTGCCGAGCTGACCGACAAAGAGATTTACAACCTGATCTTTGCCCCCGGCTTCTCCACCGCCCAGAAGGTTACCAGCGTTTCAGGACGCGGTGTCGGCATGGATGTGGTCAAAAAGGCGATTGAGGCCTTACGGGGCACCATTGATATTGCCAGCGAACAGGGCAAGGGATCAATCATCACCCTGCGGATTCCCCTGACCCTGGCCATTATTGAAACCCTGTTGGTCAGGATCGACCAGAGCTACTTTGTGCTACCGCTTTCCATGGTGGAAGAATGTATTGAACTGACCCGCGACGATGTGCAGGCCACCCATGGCCGTCACCTGGCCCATGTGCGGGGCGAACTGACCCCCTACATCAACCTGCGGGATGAATTTGAGATCACGGCCAATCAGCCTGATATTGAGCAGATCGTCATCCTGTCGGTGAATGGCAAACGGATCGGCTTTGTGGTGGATGATGTGGTGGGAGAGCACCAGACCGTGATCAAGACTCTAGGCAAGCTCTACCGTGATGTGCGCGGAATCTCCGGCGCAACCATCCTGGGGGATGGCACGGTGGCACTGATCCTCGATCCGGGCCTGCTGGTGCAGTCCGTGGCCATGATGGAACAGGAGCAGTTCGGCTAATGGCCTTTACCTTCTTTTTCAGAGATTTACCGGTCCTTGAATATGCAGTTGAACACACCCTGAAGCTGGCTTTAGGCCGCCTGCGGATCAAAGTATGGGATGCAGGTTGCGCCCTGGGGCAGGAGCCGTACACCCTGGCCATCCTGTTTGCAGAGCGGATGGGGGATATGGGCTTCAACACCCTCTATCTGGATGCCACTGACTATGACAGCGAAAACAACTTTGGCGATATTGTCACCGCAGCAGAATACAAAACCGAAGAGTTACAGCGGATTCCGGCAGAGATCTTTCGCAAATATTTTGAAGAAGTAGCGGGCAAACCCGGTTATCACAAGGTCATTGATCGCATCCGTAATCGGGTCTTTTTCAAGTACAACGACCTGCTGCAACTGCAGCCGGTAGGTTCAGACTACAGCCTGATCGTCTGCAAAAATGTACTGCTGCATTTTTCCTATGAACAGCGGATTGAGGTTTTAAAGATGTACCATCGTTCTTTGGCACCCGGCGGTTACTTTGCCACGGAAAATACCCAGAAGATCCCCCACGAAATCAGCCACCTGTTTGAACAGGTGGCCCCTGATGCACAACTATTCAGGAAGGTGGGGTAGCAGATGCAGGAAGCACTATGCGGGTAATCCAGCTGGCCAGAAACCCCAACAATTACACCTGCCGTTCCTACCTGCTGTTGGGGGAATGGAATCAGCTTACTGATGTCAACACCCTGATTGATCCGGGGACAGATGACTATGTTCTGGCAGAGATTGAAAAGATTTACACCGGCTGCGGCAAGGTACCGGTTGAGCAGGTACTATTAACTCATAATCATTTTGACCATGCAGCTTCGGCAGATCTTTTAAAACAGAAGTACGGTGCCAAGGTGTACGGCTGGGTCCCCGGCCCCGGCGTTGACTGCCTGCTGAAAGATGGACAGGTCCTGCGGGCTGGCGATGAGTATCTGGATGTGCTGCATACCCCCGGACACTCATCAGATTCAGTGGCCTTTTATTGCCAGTCGCAGAAACTGCTCTTTTCAGGTGACACCCAACTCAGAATCCGCACCACTGGCGGTAAATACACGCAGGACTATGTCCAGACGTTGGTGAAACTGTCCCAGCTGGAGATTGAGCAGGTCTACCCCGGACATGACGAACCGTTGAACCACAATGTACGCAGCATTATTTTGCATACGCTTCAGAACGTGAGACAGAGTGAAGTTATTTAAGTTGCACACACAAGAAGGAGGTACAGATTATGCTAAAAAACATGAAAATTGGGAAACGGTTGGCAGTCGGCTTTGCATCAATACTTATCCTATTGATAATTACCTCAGTAGTTGCCTTCATCAATGTAAACTCGCTTAATAACGACATAGATGATTTAATTAAAGATAAATTTCACAAGGTAAAAGTACTGGGAAACATCACCGATGATATCAACGAAGTTGCGCGCGCAATCAGAAATATGCTGCTTAGCGACGATAGTAGTACCCTAGAAAAAGAACATAAGAGAATCACAGATGCGGCAGAAAAAATAACCAAATCAATGGATGAATTGGAAAAAACAGTTCGCAGTGAAACAGGAGTAAAATTATTTAAGGCAGTCAAAGACGCCCGTGTAGCCTATCGTGATGAACAAAAAAACCTTCTTGCACTCATAGATGCCGGTAAGAAAAAAGAAGCAACTGCCTTAACATTTGGTAAGTTTCGCAATCTACAAAACGCCTATTTTAAGGCTGTTAATGAACTGAGTGAACACCAGGAAAAATCTGTTGATCACGAAGGTGTATTGGCCGCTCAACTTGGCAAGACTACGAAAACACTCATACTTGTGATGGGGATTGCAGCGTTGCTAATCGGTAGCTTCATGGGCTGGTTTATCACCAAATCCATTGTGACTCCGATTAATGCCTGTGTTGATGCAGCCAACAAGATTGCGGCCGGCAATACGGATGTCCATCTGGACACCAGTTCTCATGACGAAACCGGTATTCTGCAGGCAGCCATGAATAAGATGGCAGAAGCAATTCAGGCCCTGATCAAAGACGCAAACATGCTTTCAGACGCAGCTATCGCAGGCAAACTGGCCACTCGTGCCGATGCAACCAGGCATCAGGGCGACTTCCAGAAGATTGTGACCGGCGTCAACGAAACCCTGGATGCCGTGATCGGCCCCTTGAATGTGGCAGCCGAATATGTTGACCGGATCAGCAAGGGTGATATCCCACCCCGTATCACTGATAACTACAGTGGCGACTTCAACGAGATCAAGAATAACCTGAACGGCTGTATTGATGCCGTTAATGCCCTGGTAGCTGATGCCAACATGCTGGCCAAGGCTGCCATGGAAGGCCGGGTAAACATCCGTGCCGATGCCAGCCAGCACCAGGGTGACTTCCGCAAGATCGTGGATGGCGTTAACAACACCATTGCCCGCCTGGTCAGCCTGCTGGATGTGATGCCGGCCCCGGCCATGCTGATTGATCGCGACTTTAACGTACTGTACATGAACAAACTGGGGGCTGAGGTTGGCGGCAGGAACCAGCAGCAGGTTACCGGCACCAAGTGTTATGACCACTTCCGCACCTCAGATTGCAAGACCGACAAGTGTGCCTGCCAGCGGGCCATGACCGGCGGCCAGACCGCCAACAGCTCCACCGATGCCCACCCCGGCTCACTTAACCTGGATATTGACTACACCGGCGTACCGATCAAGGATGACAACGGTAACATCATTGCCGCCTTTGAGGTGGTTACTGACCAGACCGCGGTCAAGAAGGCTGCCCGTGTGGCTGACAAGCAGGCCAAATTCCAGGATACTGAGGTTGGCAAGCTGCTTAAAAACCTTGAGAAGATGGCAATCGGCGATCTGGCTGTTAACACGGTTGTGGGTTCAAGTGATGAAGATACCCAGGCCATTGCCCAGAATTTTGAACAGATCAACAGTGCCATCAAGCAGAATATTGAGGCACTTAACTCCATTACCGCCAATGCCAAGCAGGTGGCTCAGGGCAACCTGATGGTTGAGCTGAAGAAACGTTCTGACCAGGACGACCTGATGGACTCCCTGGCCAACATGGTGGACAAGCTGAAGGAGATTGTACGGGAAGTTCAGGCAGCAGCCGATGGCGTTGCCACCGGTGGTCAGCAGCTTTCTGCCACTGCCCAGACCCTGTCACAGGGTGCAACCGAGCAGGCTGCCAGCGCAGAAGAGATCTCATCCAGCATGGAAGAGATGTCCTCCAGCATCAAGCAGAATGCCGACAACGCCAGCCAGACTGAAAAGATCTCCAACAAATCGGCAACTGACGCCCGGGAAGGCGGCAAGGCCGTACAGGAAACGGTCGCTGCCATGAAAGAGATCGCCACCAAGATCAGTATCATTGAAGAAATTGCCCGCCAGACCAACCTGCTGGCCCTGAACGCCGCCATTGAGGCAGCCCGAGCCGGTGAGCATGGCAAAGGCTTTGCCGTGGTTGCCTCTGAAGTCCGTAAGCTGGCCGAGCGCAGCCAGACCGCAGCCGGTGAGATCAGTGAACTTTCAGGCCGCAGTGTGCAGGTGGCTGAAGCAGCCGGTCAGATGCTGACTGCCATCCTGCCGGATATCCAGCGCACGGCAGAACTGGTGCAGGAGATCTCTGCCTCAAGTAAAGAGCAGGATGCCGGGGCTGATCAGATCAACCGCGCCATCCAACAGCTTGATCAGGTTATCCAGCAGAACGCCTCTGCAGCTGAAGAGATGGCCTCCACCACCGAAGAACTGGCTGGGCAGGCAGAGCAGCTGAAGAGCACCATCGCCTTCTTCAGTATTGACAGTCACGGCACCCAGCGTGCCCTGCCCCACCGCCCGGCAGCACATCATGCTGCTCCGGCAAGCCGTCCCCAGGTAGCCCATGCAGCTCCGCCAAAACAAGCAAAGAGCGGTGGCGTACATATCGACCTGGGCGGCAAGGGCAAAGACCACTTGGATGACGAATTTGAAAAATTCTAGGGGGCGATCATGACTGTTGCCGGAATAACTGAAACTGTCCAGTACCTGACCTTCAAGCTGGCAGATGAGATCTTTGCCCTTGATGTGGCCAAGGTCAGGGAAATACTTGAATACACCAGCATCACCAAGGTGCCGCAGACCCCGGAATTCATGCGGGGAGTAATCAATCTGCGGGGCAGTGTGGTACCGGTGATTGACATGCGGCTTAAGTTTGGCATGTCTGCCACGGATCAAACTATCAACACCTGTATTATTGTGGTTGAAGTAACCCTGGACGGTGACACCACCGTCCTGGGGGCCTTGGCCGATTCAGTGCAGGAGGTAGTTGAAATGGAGCCGGAACAGATTGAGCCGGCACCCCATATCGGCACCCGGCTCAACACTGAATTCATCAAAGGCATGGGCAAGCATGAAGAACATTTTGTGATGATTCTGGATATTGACAAGGTCTTTTCTGAACAGGAGATGGCTGCATTGCAAACCGGCGGATCACAGGAGTAACAGGTGAAAATCATCCTGTTGATAGATGATTCAAAGACCCA
>JAJTBI010000135.1 GCA_021286935.1 Geobacteraceae bacterium | reverse complement strand
TATCTGCTCAACAAAATCAGGGCGATCAAACTCATGAGGCGTAATATTTACCGCCATTTTCAGGGTAGTCAGCCCCTTTGAGCGCCATTCAGCAAGCTGACTGCAGGCCTGTTCAAGCACCCAGTCCGTGATAGCACCGATCATACCTGCTTCTTCAGCAATACTGATAAATTCCCCCGGATACACTAGACCACGGATCGGATGACGCCAGCGCACCAACGCCTCAACACCGACAACCTGCATTAGTGACACCGAAACCTGCGGCTGAAAGTATAGCTCAAGTTCTGACTCTGCAAGTGCTTTGCGCAACTGATTTTCAAAGATAATTCTGTTCTGGCAGGATGTACTCATGTCAGGAGTGTAAAATTTTACGTCATTCTTCCCTTCTGATTTTACACTATACATGGCAATGTCGGCATGCTTCAGTAACAGATCGACCGTCTCACCATCATGAGGATAAATAGCAACGCCGATACTCGCAGTTATCCGGCACTCCTGCCCCCCCACCAGAAAAGTAGGCTCGAGCGATTTCAGCATTTTTGAGGCGATGATGGTGGCATCTTCGGAGTAGTACAGATCCGGAAGCAGTGCCACAAACTCGTCTCCACCTTTACGGGCGACGGTATCCCCTGAACGGATACAGGAACTGAGGCGCTGGGCAATCGAAATCAGTAACTGATCACCTTCTGCGTGACCATAGGTATCGTTCACCAGCTTAAAACGGTCCACATCTATGAATATGACCGCAATATGCACACCTCGACGCTTCGAGTTGGCAATGGCAACCTCAAGTCGGTCCTTTAACAGGCGCTGATTCGGCAGCCGTGTCAACTGGTCGTAGTAGGCATGGAAGGCAATGGTTTCCTCTGCCAGTTTTCTTTCGGTAATATCGCGCGCAACACCATAGGTTCCCATATATGCAATCAGATCTTTTGGCGGGGCAGGCACAGCGTCTTCATAGATCCCCATCGCACTCAGCATGGCAACGACATGTTGCCCTGATACCGTTCGGAACCCTTTGTCTTTGCACTTAAGCCTGATCTCAACGTTGGTAGTAACCCGATGATCTCTTCTGCGCTCATTAAAAGCAAAATGGGCCTTGGAAATATCATCTTCATGCACTATGGAGTGATACGGCTTCCCCAGCAATTCTTCCCGCATGTAGCCAAGCATTGATTCAAAACGGCTGTTCACCAGTGTGAAGCAACCAAAAGGATCCAGCGTATAAACCAGGTCAGGCGAATGTTCCACCAGAAAACGGTGCAGCCGCTCCGACTGTTCAAGTCGCATGGCCATCAAGGCGTGACTTTGTTCAAGACGTTTTTGTGAAAGGGCCTGCCTGACTTTGAGCTTGATCTGAACTGCATCATACGGTTTTCTGACAAAGTCCTTTGCCCCAGTACGTAATGCAAGTATTGCCGAATCAATATTCTGGTCTGCGCTGACAAAGATGACGCTTATACCTTGCCGGTGCTCTGCAATCCATTGCATAATTTCAAGTCCGGATATATCAGGCAGGTTGATATCCAGCAAAACAAGATCAAGCTCAAGGGACTGCAGCAGACGAATAGCGGTTGCTCCGTTTTCAGCTTCGTAGAGTTCCTGAATATCTTCCTGCAACAGCTCCTTCAGGCTTGTTCTCATCCTGGGTTCGTCTTCTACAATGAGAACCCCTTGGGGCTGGAATGACGGCAGCACGGTCTTGAAACCTGCGTTAAGCTGACTGCTCATAGCGCCCCCTGACGGACTGGCAGAGTAATGGTAAACGTTGTGCCATGCTCGGGCTTGCTGTGACAGGTTATCTGCCCGTCAAGCTGCTTGACCAGATCAGCAACAATTGAAAGCCCCATTCCGGCATGTCCCTGTCGTCTCTGGTGATCGAGCGGGACAAATAAATTTGCCAACACATCCGCCGGCAAACCGGGACCGTTGTCACTCAGTAGTATTTCAACGCTGGACGCACCTTCCCGCATATACACGGTTTTGGTTGCTATTGTCAGCGCCCCACCTTCAGGAAGCGCCTCAGCCGCATTGTTCCAGAGGTTGAAAAATATCTGTTTCAGTTTGTCACGGTCTGCATGCAACGCCGGAATATCGCAGTCCAGCTCAAGCTGAACCGTAATGCCACGGGATTCAAAAAGCGATTCCCGGTACAACACCAGCATAGTTTCCACAAGATAGTTGATATGCAATAACTGACTTTCCTGCAGTGCTTCTGAAAATATGGTCAAACTACCGAGTATCTGCGTGATCCGATCAATTTCTTCCTTCATGACATCCAGTTCCTGCAGAACCGGAATGTCAGCAGGCAGACGCTGGGTCACGATGGTTAGATAGTTTTTGATGATGCCAAGGGGATTGGCTGCTTCGTGGGCAATTTTACGGGCATGCTGGACAAACTTCTGGCGCTGATGCTGTTCAGTAGAGATGGTTTTTCTATTTAATTTATGCCAGGCATCAATACCTGAAGCCGCAGCACGTGCAAAGCTGAGCATCCAGGGGATTCTCTTGAGCAACCGTTCTGCATGCAATGCCGACACACCGCATACCATAACGCCTATGGATTTGTTTCCTACAAGCAACGGCACATATACCAGTCCTTCGGTGCCAAGAATTCTGGCAATCTGGACATCAACCAGTGAGACAACTCTGGGGGCTTCGTTGCTGAGGGTAAAAGAGACCGTACCTTCAATAAAGGTAGCTGTAGCAAGACTGTTACCTGAATCAATGGGTATCCTGATCCGTTGCAACAACTGGGGCTGGTAATCGCTAATCAAACCGCTGAGGGCCTGTTCGTCGGGATTAAGCGTTAAAAAAGCCACACTCCCCACGCCAAACAGAATTCTGGCGGATTCCTGAGCCGCCAAATACAGCTCTGATTCACTCTGTACCGCCCCCATATCCTGTTGCAGCGGCTTCATCAACGCCATCCCCCAGACAGCCTCTTCGGCAGGGTTCGGTGCTTTTTCCTGTTCGGCAAGACGAGGGATGTCTTCCGCAGTGGTTGCCCTAATCGGCACTGGCAACATCCTGCCTTCAGGCGTGCTGTGTATGCCAAGCGCCTGAGCAAGCAGCGTAACGTTCTTTGTTGCCTGCTGATACATTTCAGCAGCACGATCAAAGTTGATACCAAACAGCAACTCTGACATCTCAAAATCAGGCGGCACCACAATCTGTTGTTCCTGCTGGTAAAGACGGGCATGCTGACAGATAAGGTGCGCCGTCCAGACAATCTGGCTCAGAGGGTCGGCAAACCGAATATCTTCAGCACTGGCATGATGAAAAAGAATGGCGTCCGCCAGGAATGAATCGGCCAGTTCCCATCGATCCACCATCCAGGCACCGATAACCGTATGGTCTGTACCAAGACGCTGCCCCTCAAACACGCGCAACATATTCTCATCACTGCTGGAAGCCAGAATATTACCGTAACGGTCGTCAAGAGCCCCCAACAGCAAGAGCTGGCCTATATCATGAAGCAGACCGGCAAGGTACGCTTCTTCGCAGTCATGATAATGCTGCTGCGCAGCCAGAACGCGGGAAATGTCAGCTACCTGGAGAACATGCATCCAGAAGCTGTTTAAATCATAACGGGAGGTAACAGCTGTAGGAGTAAAAACTTTTTGGATAATCAGACATGAAGCAAGGGTTCGGGAGAGACGTGTGCCCAGAGTAACCAGACACTGAACGAGAGAGGTTGTTGACTTGCCTCGACGGAATGCAACCGAATTGGCGACAGTCAACACCCGCGCTGCAAGCGCCGGATCTTGCCCCACCAGCTCTGCCAGTTCATTTACAGAAACAGAGTCATCTTCAGTAAGGGCAATGAAGCGAAGCAATATCTGGGGGATAGCCGGTAACTGCGCTGTTTCCAGAGAATCGCGTATACCCTGAGGGACCTGAACCACAGCCTTCCCTCCACCAGCTTTTGATAAATACCGGCGCACCATAATTCAAACAAAAAGTCAAGTCCAGAATTAATTATGTAACAGAACGATATTCATGCAGTACAACGCATTGTAAAATAGTTTTACACAACAACCAAGCATAGCGGGGCAGAGGTGTTGATATCAAAAAATATCACAACAATTCAAGTAAGGTACAAAACCTTTTACACCTTTGGCACAGTTGCTGCTACACAACTTTTGTATATTCTTTTAACCATTTTTTTACTTATATAAACACGACGTACAGGAGATAGCACATGAAAGTATTCACCAAGTCATCCCTAACAGCGCTAACCCTATTCCTGACTGCTGGTAGTGCCTGGGCCTATCCTGTAGCAGTAAATGATGTAGTAACTATGTATGCTGCCGATGATAAAAACATAGCATACGAAGGCCATTATCAGGCTGATAACACTAAAGATAAGGCCGGTAAATTTGGAGTATTCTGCCTTGAAAAAAACGAATATTTCTATGACGGTAAAAATTTCAAGGTGAGCAGTATTGATGAGTATGCCGCAAAGGGTGGTGTGGGTGGCGCCGTTAACAACAAGGATTATATAAGCTATCAGACCAAATGGTTATTCTCTCATTTTATGTCCAAAGATCTGTTATCTGTAACCGGGCTAAAAAATGATATAAATCTTGATGCTGAACTGCAAGAGGCGTTCTGGTATTTTGAGAATGAGATTGACTCTTACACAGACAAAAGTGACACAGCAAAATTGATCGTTGCTGCTAACACAGCCGCAAAAAACCACGAGGTGCTAGCCTTTGAAGTAAAAGTAATGAATCTTGAATTCACAGAAAATATTGGCAGCTTTAAAAAAGGTGATTACGCTCAATCTCAATTGATAGCCCAACCGGTTCCCGAGCCTTCCACCATGCTGTTAGTTGGTGCCGGCCTCATCGGACTTGGTTTTGCTCGCCGCAAAGCTCAAAACAAAAGATAGCAACACATATCACTTGGCTGGGGCTATATAAAGACAGTAAAACTGCCTTTGATAGCCCCAAACCATTTCACGCGATGAACAACGGTGCCAAGTGGGCAGTTACAACCAGATACAAGTGACTACAACCTGTTACAAAAAGGTCACGACTAATCCACAAAAAATGTGGATAACTCTGTTGAAACTGGTGGATAACTTTAAAAAATACCATGTAAACACTGACGTTTTTTCGGTTTGCACAGCGGATAATCAGCACACATAACCACTTGAAATAACGTGTCAATATTTATTTTTGCCACAAAATTAGCATACTCTTCAAAAGCCGCCCACACCTGCATGCTAAAAATTAGGCAATTTCCAAAAACCGGTCCTATTCACTGCCACTTTCAGAGTTGATCTTCCCGCAACAACTTCTTCACCAACTTCTCCAACTTATACGTTGTAAAGTGATTCAACACCCCGTACACAGCTGCAACCCTGCCCTGCTTATCCACCACCACAACCGTCGGAACAGATTTAACGCCGAAATCGGACTGCAACTGATTATCAGTAACCGCAAGCGGGTAATGAATCTTCTGCTCCTGGGCAAACTCCTCAAGATTCTGGTTCTTGTACTCATCCACGCTTAGACCAAGCACATGCAGCCCCTGAGTTTTAAAGGTATCGTACAGCTTGAACAGCCGGGGAATATTATAGACCTTGCAGGCCTTACACCATGGAGCAAAAAAGTCGATCACCAACACATCATTCCGGTAATGCGCCGGAGTCACCGTCATCCCGCTGGTCGTATGCACCTTGAACTCCGGCACCGGCTGGCCGATACGCAGATGATCCCGCAGAACCGCTACCCTGCGCTGTTTAATTGCATGCGCCCCGTCCTTTACTTCACCAGGGGCATCAGCCGTCTGAGCGGCATTTTTGGAGGTTGGACCGCTCTTCACAGGCGGTTTCGTAGTATCAGCACCAGCCTTGTCATTTTTTACCACCTGTTCCTTTGGTGCAGAAACAGGCTTGGGGCTTTCAGCAGCCCAGACACACAAAGGAGCAGAAAACAGCAGAACCAACGGCAAACGGACAATTCGTCGCATCACGCACACTCCAACACCACGGAATATAAAGACAAGCCATGTATCAACGTTATATATG
>JAJTBI010000014.1 GCA_021286935.1 Geobacteraceae bacterium | reverse complement strand
GGGCGCACGCCCGAGCTGTTCGGCCGCAAGCTGGAAACGCCACAGGTACGGCTGGGCCCGCTCCTCTTCACTGGGAGCGGCAATCGGGATGATCCGGTAGGCCCGTGCGTCAAGTGCCTGGGTTATCCGCCGGATACTGCCTCCTTTGCCTGCCGCATCATTACCCTCAAACAAGACAAGCACTGAAATTTTATCAAAGTCTTTATGACGGGAAAGCAGGTTCAGTCGGCCCTGCAATGTTTCAAGTTCGTCATCATATTTCTTTTTGATGATTTTCCTGGTCATGTCCAGGGTCTGGAGAATCTGCAGGCCGTCAATAGAGCTGAACATTGGCGGTAGTGGCTCGTTGACCGGTGGTGTTTCCGGTGCATCCAGGCGGCGGCGCAATGCCTCAAGGATCGCTTTGCCGATTGACAGGGAACGGTAGCGGTCATCCGCACCTTCAACAATGATCCAGGGGGCTTCCGGGGTGCTGGTGCTGCGCAGCATCCGTTCTGATACCAGTCTGAAACGGTCGTATTTTTTGTAGTTCTTCCAGTCGCTCTCTTTGACACGCCAACTGGTTTTGGGGTCCTTCTCCAACTTCTTCAGTCTTTTTTTCTGCTGATCTTCTGACAGGTGCAGCCAGAATTTCAGGATCAGGGCACCTTCGTTGCAGAGCATGGTTTCAAAACGGATAATCCGGTCCAGTTGCTGGTCAAGCTCGGCATTTTTTGTGTTGCCATTGACGTTATCCACCAATGGCGCCGAATACCAGGAGCCGATAAAAATGCCGATCTTTCCTTTGGGGGGCAGATCCCGCCAGTAACGCCACATGGGGGGGCGTTCCCGCTCTTCATCGGTCAGTTCCCGCTGGGCGTGGGATTCAATGTGGCGAGGGTCCATCCACTCGTGCAGCAGGTTCATGGTCTCACCCTTGCCCGCACAGTCTACGCCAGCCAGCAGGATGACAACCGGAAACTTTGCGGATTGCAGCAGGTCCAGCTGGGCATCCAGCAGTGCCTCCCGCAGGATCGGCAGTTCTTTCTTGTAGACCTCTTTGCTGATTTTATGGCCAAGCTCTGCTGATTCAAACATGTCTGGACCTCCTGAAGACTGTCTTATGGCTGTATACCACACAATCTGCCAAGGGCAAGTCAGGCTGCTTTTTTCTTTGTTCTGCAACAACTTGATATGGTAGTATCCAATAATAATTTGCACCACTACACAGGAGGAGACAGTGAAAGCAACTATCGTTACACTGATGATCGCTGCACTTGCCCTGGCAGGTTGTCAGGACAAACCAAAGACCGAAGCCCCCACCAATCAGCCCACAGCAGGTGCCTTGCCAGCAGGGCATCCACCGGTAGGTGGCATGCCGCCAGCAGCAGAAGGCAAGCCGGGTATGCCGAAGGATGCTGCCCACGCTGGTGCCCAGGCTGATCCCCACGCAGGCCTGAAGCCGATGCCTGTTCCGCAAGGCGTTCCTTCCAAGACCGGTAAGGTGCTGGAGGTGCTGGATGGCGGTCAGTATATCTACCTGCAGGTACAGCATGATGACGGTAAGAAAATCTGGGTGGCAGCCCTGCCGATGAAGGTTGCCAAGGGTGACAAGGTTAAATATGCCGATGCGCCTGCCCTGCCTAACTTCCCCAGCAAGGCGCTGAACCGTACCTTTGATCAACTGGTGCTGACTCAGGCGGTAGAGGTGCTGAAGTAAATTTCAGGTGGCAACATCTGAAAAGGGCGGCTGAACGAAAGGTTCAGTCGCCCTTTTTTATTCCTTCAGACGCTGGAGTGCCTCGGCGGCTGGCCTGTTGCGGGGAACCAGGCGTAGCACCTGCTCGTAGCAGTCTGCTGCTTTGCACCGCTGGTTTGTCTGCTCAAACAGCTCCCCCAGTAATAGCCAGCCCCAGGGGTGATCAGGCTCCTTTGAGGTGATCAGGCGATACTGTTCTGCAGCCCGCTGCAGGTTTCCTTCTGCCGCGTATGCGTCGCCGGCCTGCATGGCGGTAACGGCACTGTAGCCCTGCTTGTCTTGAATAGCCAGTAATTGCTTCATGCTGCAGCTGCGGCGGTAGCGTGCCGTGCGGGAGAGCAGGTGCTTGACCTGAAGCTGGCCGTCGCGCATTGCCAGCACCGCTTCGTCACTGCTGGTTTCAAACAGATCCTGCCGCAGTATCCCCTTGTTGACCGCTGTTTCAAACAAGGCCGTGCCTGGATAATAGGCCAGCGGTGCCACCTGCAGATCATCCGGTTGTATCTGTTTGATCAGATTAATGGTCTGCTGGCGATCTGCGTCGCGTTCCTCCGGGATACCGGTTATCAGGTAGACGGAAAGTTGCATGCCAGCCTCTCTGATCAGGTTGGCTGCCGAGCGGATCTGGTCTGGCCTGATCCGCTTTCCCAAAAGCTTCAAGATCTCCGGGGAGCCTGACTCAACCCCCAGTTGTACGCATTCGCAGCCGGCCCGGCGCATCCATTCCAGGGTCTCCCGGTCAATCGCCTCAACCCGCGACTGGCAGTTCCAGAAGAGGGTGGCCCGTTTCTCAATCAGCTCTTGGCAGAGTGCGACGGTTCTGCGCCGGTCTGCGGTAAAGGTGTCGTCACGTAGCGAGAGGTAGGTAAGTCCGTACTGTTCACGGATAAAGAGCATTTCTTCAGTGACGGAATGCGCTGAACGGTAGCGTACCCGACGGCCCCAGAAAGCGGGGGAAGCGCAGAAGTTACAGGCCGCAGGGCAGCCGCGGGAGCTGCTAAGAAACTCAGTCTGTAAGGGGATATTGACGTTGATCGCTTCATGCAGCCAAGTGGCGGGAAAGGGCAGACTATCAAGGTCCGGCCAGGACTGGCGGTGTGCTGTGCGCAGGATGCCATCGTGTGTGCGGATCACCAGTCCCGGAATACCTGACAATGGTGTGCCGGCCTCCAAGGCGTCCAGCAGTTCCAGCAGTGTCTGCTCCGCCTCGCCAACGGCAATCAGGTCTACCTCGGGATGCTGCTGCAGAATCAGTTCTGCCTGATGGGTTGCATGACCTCCACCCAGCAGAACTGTGCAGCCAGGTAAGGTCTGTTTGATCAGACGTGCCAGCTCCAAGGTCGCATGACGATTGTGGGTCCATTGAGAAAGGCCGGCAACTGTCGGTTTGATCTGCAGCAGCAGGTCAATGACCTGACGGTTCGTCAAGTTACTGAAGTTTGCCAAGGTTGTCGGAATTTCTCTGGAACGTAACAGGGCGTGCAGCGAACAGAGCCCGATCGGCAGCAGGCTTTCAAACTCGTCAGGTCTGCTGGCACGTGCTGATCTGGTTGTATAGGCGAGTAGTGTGTGCATGGAATGGTACGGCGTGTCCTGTTAGAGCAAAAAAAACGGGCTCAGTGTCTGAGCCCGTATAGGTGAAATTGGTGAGTGCGGATTACTTCGTAAGCGTTTCCGGCAGGTTCAGCCCGAGATGGTCATTGGCAAGCACATCGGCTTCCTTCTCTTCCTCAATGCCGTACATCAGCTCACTGATGTCAATTGAGTCGGAACTAACCTGATTTATACGGCGGGCACCGAGGTACCGGGAGAGGTAGTACGGGGTGTCCATGGATGAAATGACGACTCGATGTTCTGCTGATGAAGCGTGGATCATCTTGCGGTTGCCGAGGTAAATGCCGACGTGAGATGCAAATGGTGCGTAGGTGCGGAAGAAAACCAAGTCACCACGGCGAAGGTCACCACGGGGGACCTCATTGCCAATTCTGAACTGCTCACGGGCTGTACGGGGCAGGTTCACCTTTTGCTCACGAAAGACCTGCTGGGTGAAGCTAGAGCAGTCCAGGGCATAGCGGCTGTTACCGCCAAAACGGTAGCGGGCACCAAGGAAACCGTAGGCTGATTTTTGCAGGGTGGAAAAGCCGGTGGAGCGTTCTTCAAGGTTTTTAGCCAGGTCAACCGGTGTGTCTGTGTCAATGTCAGACAGCTCAGCCAGTGTGGTGTTCATCTCCTGCTGGTTCAGCAGGTCGCTGTTCACCAATTCCAGGCGTTTGCCACGGGTCTGACGTGCGGCGGTCAGATCGCAGGTGGCTGCGGTGTCAGCCAGAGCCAGTACCTGACCCGGCTTCACCTTGTTTGCCCGTAATTTGTTAATCCGGCGCAGTTCTGACATTTTTTTGCCGGTTTTTTTGGCAATTTTGGGGAGTGTGTCCCCTTTTGCAACCGTATAGGTACTGCAGTTTTCGATTGGCGCTTGTGCTGCTGCCCTTGAGGGGATGATCAGGGTCGTGCCCTTGGTGATCCGGGTGCTGCTCAGGTTGTTGGCGGCCTTTAGCTCTTCAACCGAGACACGGTATTTACGGGCAATGCTGGGAAGTGTCTCTTTCGTGCGGACCTGGTGGGTCTTGGAGGCGATGGCCGACAGGGGAAGGGCAAGCAGTAGCAGGCAAATGGCTGGTATCAGGCGTAAGCGGTGCGTCATGTGTCCTCCTTCCTGAAGATTTTTTGAAACAGGTTTATAGCCTATATAACAAATACATTTTTTTGTCAAGTTTTGGGCGTTATTGCGGATATGCATGAAATATGCCGTTATTTTGTTTTTTGTGGCCCTCTTACAAAAATACGGACAGTGGTTGGTTCAACCCCCACGACGGTCAAGCCGGATGGAACGCGGACATGGGAGAGGGATACCCGCAGGGTGTTGGCTCCTTCCTGAACAGCTCCCAGGTCCAGATCTGCGGTTAGGTCCAACTGTCGGGGGGAGGGGACCAGGCCGGAGGTCGAGCGTAGACGTACTGTGACCTCTTCCGGGGAGACCCGTATCAGGGTCATGCCATTGGGCAGACCATGAAAGGTGAGCGGTACCGGGACGATGGCTACTTCGCCCTGGCGGGCTGAAAGCAATAACCAGATAACGGTAACACCCAGCAATATTGCTGATTTTGGCAGCAGATCGCTGAAGATGCGCCTCGTCAAAGTGCGTTTTTGCTGCTGGTCCGCGGGAGTGAACAGTGCTTGCAGCTTGCGTTTGAGGTGGTCGGCGGTTTGAAAGGTGGTCAGCTCGCCTCTTTCTGTCAGTGATACCTCTCCCCGTTCTTCCGATACCACCAGGACGATGGCGTCGGTCCGTTCGGTCAATCCCAGGGCTGCCCGGTGGCGGGTGCCGTATTGCTGCGGGAGGTGCTGTGCATCGGACAGCGGCAGCAGGCAGGCGGCCTGTACAATCCGTTCGTCGCGGATCAGGACTGCGCCGTCATGCAGCGGCGTACCGTCCTGGAAGATGCTGCTTAGCAGTGGTGCCGAAACCAGTGCCTCAAGTTGAGTGCCGTTACTCAGGTGGTCGTCCAGCGGGTCGGTGCGCTGGAAGACAATAATGGCGCCGCAGCGGTTCTTTGCCAGGGCGAAGGCTGCGTCTGCCAGGGTGTTGGGGCCGGAACAATGCTGTTTGCTGTCGCCGCCCACCAGCTCTCTCAGTTTGCTGAAGCGGTAGAGGGTCTGGCGGATTTCGTTCTGAAATATAACGACGATCACCACAATCACAACGGTGCCCAGCTGCTGCAGGACCCAGCTGGTCATATGCAGGCCGGTCTGGCGGGTAACAAAATAGATGGCCGTAATGGTGCCAAGGCCTGCCATAACCTGTATGGCGCGACTCTTCCGGAACCATGAATAGAGCTGATAAATCAGGATACTCATGATCAGTATATCGAGGATGTCCTGAACTCTGAACTGGGGCATGATAGATCGATTCTCCTGCGGCAACAGTGGGGTTTCGGGGTGTTTCTGCTGGTATGGAGCGGTAAAGTATGCTAGATGATAAGATCTTGTCTTATATCATCAAACATTCGCTGAAGGGTACAAAAAAACCATGTTCAGGCTATCGCAAAAAGGGGAGCAGATCCAGCAGATGTTCGACGCCATTGCTCCCCGCTATGACTTCCTAAACCATCTGCTCAGCTTCGGGATTGATAAACGTTGGCGGCGGACCGCTGTCAGGCTGATCAAGGCCCCGGAAGGGGGCAGGGTGCTGGATGTCGCCACCGGTACCGGTGATGTCGCACTTGAGATTGCCCGGGTGACCCCGGCATCGCTCAAGATTACCGGAGCTGATTTTAGTCCTGAAATGGTTGCCCTGGGGCAGGCCAAGATTGCGGCCTCCCCCTATGCCGACCGGATCGATTTCAAGGTTGCTCCCTGTGAAGATCTGCCGTTTGGCGCTGGTACCTTTGACTCGGTTACCATCGCCTTTGGTATCCGCAATGTGGTTGACCGTCGTCTTGGTCTGGCAGAGCTCTGGCGGGTGATCAAACCCGGTGGGCGCTTGGTGATCCTTGAGTTCTCAACCCCCCGTTCCGCTCTGTTCAGATGGGGATATCATTTTTATTTCAAGCGGATTCTTCCCTTTATCGGAGGACTGTTCTCAAGTTACAACGCCTACAAGTATCTGCCGGACTCGGTTATGGAATTCCCCTCCAGCGAGGAGTTCTGCGCCACCATGACTGATATCGGATTTAAATCGGTGCGTTGTCAGCCGCTTACCTTCGGGATTGCATCCATCTATACCGGGAGCAAAGAGTAATGCAGCCTGCTGATCTTCACCAGCTACAGCAGTGGTTCAATCGCTATGTGGCTACCTTTGAAGATCTTGACCCGGAAGGTCTGCGCAATATTCACCTCAAGCAGCAACATACCTTGCAGGTGGTAGCCTGCATGGAAGCATTGGCTGCCGGTGAAGGGCTGGATGAGGCTGACACGCTGCTGGCAACAGCAGTTGCCCTGTTGCACGATGTCGGACGTTTTCCCCAGTACCGGCGTTGGCGTACCTTTCGTGACAGTGAGTCTGACAACCATGCCCGCCTCTCCGTTGAGGTGATTCGCAGTGAAGCCCTGCTGGACCATCTGTCTGCTGAAGAACGCCTGTTGATTGAAGAAGCGGTCCGCTTCCACAACCTGCTGGAGCTGCCGGAACAGATCAGTTCCCCTACCGACCGGTTCATTCGTCTGATCCGTGATACTGATAAGCTTGATATCTGGCGGGTCTTTCTGGAATATTACCAACTGCCTGAAGAGGAACGCGCCTCGGCAGTGGGGCTGGGGTTCCCTGATCTGCCGGAGGTCACCCCGGCCTGCCTTGCCGCTCTGTCAGAGGGCAGGATTGTCAAGTTGGAGCAGGCCAGGGTATTGAACGACTTTAAACTGCTTCAGATCTCCTGGGTCTATGATCTTAACTGGGCCACCACCAGGCGGCTGCTGCTTGAACGGGGGTATCTGCCGAAGCTGGCTGCAACCCTGCCGGACACGCCGCAGATACAGCAGGCGGTTGGACGTGCCCTGGCATCGCTGACGGCCAGTTCCGGTCAGGCGTAACTGAATAAGGTCTGTTTCCTATGGTCCGTAATCTCTCAGCATTATTTCTTCCTCTAACGGTCCTGCTGGTCTCCTGGTGGTTTCTTCTCAGAGCCCCGACGCTCTCAACCACCCATCAGGAGCTGCTGGTCATGGCTCCCTATCTGTTGGCCATGGTGGCGGTGGCCTCTGCCTATCACTTCAAGCGGGGCCGCACCTGTCTGGTGCTGCTGTTATCCACATCCGCCTACTACTGTGCATCACGCTATGGTTCTCCCGGCCTGGAAACCCCCGAATCTGTTCTGGTTCATCATGCCTTTGCTGTGCTGCTGCCGTTTAATCTGCTGATCATTTCCCTGATGAGCGAAAAGGGGATTATCGGCAGTGCCGGAAGGATGCGGATGGCCTTTGTGCTGTTCCAGCTGCTGATATTCTGGATTACCCTCCAGCAGAGCAGCCAGACCCTGTGGGCAGTGCTGACCCGACCGATTGTTCAGTCCCGGCTGTTTGAGGTGCATCATCTCCCTCAGATCAGCCTGTTGTTGTTACTGCTGGCGCTGGGAATAATTGCCAGGCGTACCTGGCAGCGTCAATCTCCACTTGATGGTGCCTTTTTTGGAACGGCGATCGCCTTTGGTCTCTTGCTGGCAAAGCCTGATACCCCCTATATTGCTCCGGTGTTTAACAGTGCCATTGGTCTGATCTTTATTCTGGCCATTATTCAGGATTCCCATAATATGGCCTTCCGCGACGATATGACCGGCCTGCCGTCACGTCGGGCGCTGAATGAGCTGCTGCGTGGCCTGGGAAGTCGCTACGCCATAGCCATGGTGGATGTCGATCACTTCAAGCGTTTTAACGATACCTACGGGCATGACGTGGGGGATCAGGTGCTGAAGGTGGTTGCAAGCCGACTGATGACGGTCTCTGGTGGCGGACGGCCTTTCAGGTACGGCGGTGAGGAATTTACGGTTATCTTCCCCGGTAAAACAGCAAAGGATGCCGCACCGCACCTAGAAAAACTGCGCAAGGCGATTGAAGAGTACAAGATGGCGCTGCGTTCCGATGAACGCCCCAAGGATGATACCAAGGGGCAGGTAAGTCGCACCAAACAGTATGGTGGCAGGGATGTCTCGGTAACGGTCAGCATCGGTGTGGCTGAGTCAGGTGGTCGTTACGCCACTGCCGAAGAGGTGATCAAGGCGTCGGATACCGCCTTGTATCGTGCAAAAAATGGTGGCCGTAATCAGGTCTGTCTGGCAGGGCAACGTTAGCAGGCTGCTAAAAAATAATGCGGAGCCCGTCTACATCGCTGCGCGCCGTGCACCTGGTAGCCGTGCTTCCTCATGACGTTTTTTCAATAACCTGTTGTTGTTCTGTCTGCATAGTAAGAAGGAGGGGCAATGCCCGTTCGTACATCGTGTCAACTACCAGTAGAGAAACTGCGCTGGACCTGTGATCCGGAACAGTTTGACTTTGCCACCACTGCGGATCTGCCGGATCTGGTGGACGCCGTTGGTCAGGAGCGAGCCCTGCGTTCCATTGAATTTGGTCTGGGGGTCCGGGAGACCGGCTTTAACCTCTATATCTCCGGCCAGACCGGTACCGGGCGTACCTCAACCATTCGTAACCTGCTGCGTCAGCGGGCCAAGGATGAGCCGACCCCTGACGACTGGGTCTATGTCTATAACTTCAAGGATGCTGATAATCCGATCTCGTTATCGCTTCCAGCTGGTCGGGGTAGTGAGCTGACCGCTGATATGAAAGAGCTGGTGGAGGCGTTTAAGAAGGATATTCCCAAGGCCCTGGAGAGCAAGGAGTACGAGTCTCGCCGGACCGAGGTGCTGGAGCAGTATCAGACCCAGAGTAATGAACTGTTCGACACCCTTGAGACCGAGTCGGAAAAGCATGGTTTTGTGTTACAGCGGACCGTTTCCGGGTTGGTGATCGTACCCCAGAAGGATGATCATAACTTTACCCAGGAAGAGTACGATGCCCTGTCTGAAGAGGAGCGGGCCAAGCTTGAGGAACAGGGGAAACTGCTGACCGAACGTCTGAATGACGTCCTGCGTCAGGTTCGTGATAATGAGAAGGCCACCAAGGATGCCCTGGCTCAGGCAGACCGTGAGCTGGGGCTTTCCTGTCTGGGGCACCGCTTGGACCCGTTGCGGGAGAAGTACGTCGGTCTGGAGAAGGTGCTGGAATATCTTGAGACTGTGCAGGAAGATATCCTCAAAAACCTTGAGGATTTCAAGCCGCAGCCAACCCAGCCCCAAATTCCCGGCCTGAAGATTGCCCGTCAGGAACCCAGCTTTGAACGCTATGAGGTCAATCTGCTGGTGGATAACAAGGAGACGGAGGGTGCTCCGATTGTCTTTGAGTCCAATCCCACCTACAACAACCTGTTTGGCAGGATTGAGCATGTCATGCAGTACGGTGGTGTGGCGGTGACCGACTTTACCATGATCAAGGCCGGTGCGCTGCACCGCGCCAATGGCGGCTATCTGGTGATTGATGCCCGCGAGGTGCTGATCAACCCCTTTGTCTGGGATTCCCTTAAACGTTGTATCCGTACCGCAGAGATCAGGATTGAGGATGTGCTGGAGCAGTACCGCTTCATGACCATGGTGTCGCTCAAGCCTGAACCGGTGCCGCTTTCAGCCAAGATAGTGCTGGTGGGCACCCCCTGGATTTACTATCTGCTCTACTATCAGGACCCGGACTACCGTAAATTCTTCAAGGTCAAGGCGGAGTTTGACAGCTCGGTATCCCGCACCCCGGTGGTCATGCAGGAATATGCCCTGTTTGTGGCCACCCTCTGCCGTGACAAGAAGCTGCTGCACTTTGACCGGGCCGGCGTGGCCTGTCTGCTGGAGTATACCGCCCGGATGGTGGATGATCAGCAGAAGCTCTCCTCACGGTTCATGGAGATCGCTGACTTTGTCCGTGAGGCCAGTTTCTGGGCCGAGCGTGACGGTCATGAGGTGATTACCTGCAGCGATGTCCGCCGGGCAGCTGAAGAACAGCTCTACCGGGTCAACCGGATTGAAGAACGGATGCAGGAACTGTTTGATGACGGCACCATCATGGTGGATACCGATGGCGCCGTGGTGGGGCAGATCAACGGCCTGTCGGTCATCTCCCTGGGTGACCATGTCTTTGGGCGGCCTTCCCGGATTACGGCCCGGGTCTGGCTGGGGCAGGCCGGTATGGTGAATGTTGAGCGGGAGGTCAAGCTCTCCGGCCCGATTCATGACAAAGGAGTCTTGATTCTGACCGGTTATCTGGGGGGGCTGTTTGCCCGCAATCATCCCCTGTCATTGTCCGCCTCAATCTGTTTTGAGCAAAACTATGACGGTGTTGAGGGTGATAGCGCCTCGTCCACTGAGCTGTACGCCCTGCTTTCGGCCCTGTCCGGTCTGCCGATCAAGCAGGGGATTGCGGTAACCGGGAGCGTCAACCAGCGGGGGCAGATCCAGCCAATCGGCGGTGTGAACCACAAGATTGAAGGATTCTATGCGGTCTGCAAGGCCAAAGGGCTGACCGGTGAACAGGGGGTTATGATCCCCAAGACCAATGAGCGTCACCTGATGTTGAAGGAAGAGGTGGTGGAGGCGATTGCCGCCGGTACATTCCATCTCTGGAGCATTGAGACCATTGAGCAGGGGATTGAGATCCTGACCGGTGTGCAGGCTGGAACCGCCGCTAAGAACGGCAGCTTCCCCAAAGGTACGGTCTTTTATCTGGTGGCACAAACCCTGAAGAAGATGCATACCCGGATGCACGATGAAGATGAGGATAAAAAGAAGGTTGCAGGCCGTAAGAAGAAGGCCGTAACTGTTGGGAAGAAAAAGTCTGCTGAAACAGACAGGGAGGCATAGGATGGGAATTAGCTGGAGAGAAGACCTAGCCATAGGTGTTGACCAGATTGACAGCCAGCATAAAGAGTTGCTGGCCCGTTTTGATCTGTTGCTCAATTCCTGCAAGGAAGGCAAGGGGCGTGAGGAGGTGCTACACCTGCTGTCGTTTCTGGATGAGTATGTGATCAGCCACTTTGGTGATGAAGAGGTGCTGCAGAAAAAGAGCGGCTTTCCTGACTATGAGGCGCATCATGCGGAGCATGTCGGGTTTATTGCCCGGATTGCCGAGCTGAAAGAACGGATGCGTACCGATGGAAGTGTGCAGATTGATCATGTCTTGGATACCAATAAACTGTTGCTGGATTGGCTGCTGCGGCATATCTCAGTCAGGGATAAAGCGGTAGGTAAGCACCTGAAGGGGCAGGGAAACGTATAGCGGTATAGCAGGAGCTATCCGCGTATGCACAAAAGAGTACGCCCTGTTGGCCTATGCTGACAGGGCGATTGTCTGTGTAGGGTGAAGCGAAGAAAAATCAGTTGCAGTCTTCCCGCCAGAGGCACTGATCCTGGCCGCAGACAGCTGCCTTGCCGGTGGCATAGCACGGGTCATTACCTTCTGCCTGCTGTATCTGCTGAATCAGGTCTGCCTTACGCAGTTTACCCGCCTTAATTCCCAGTTCTGCAGCAATCTTTTTGACGTCATCCAATTTCATGGTCCGTCTCCTTTCCCGCATGTTCTTAGGGAGTAGTATACACACTTTGGGGAGCTGGTCAAATTTTCGGCAAAAAAATACCGCCGGAATGTGCCGGCGGTATGACGTTCGTGAAAATAGATGGTTACAGCTTGATTCCGGCCAGTTTAAACAGTGCTTCCTTATATTTGTCACCGGTTTTAGTCACGATCTCTTCCGGCAGCGGCGGTGCCGGTGCGGTCTTGCCCCAGTCCAGCGTCTCCAGATAATCCCGCAGGAACTGTTTGTCAAAGCTGGGCTGAGGGCCGCCCGGCTGATACTGGTCTTTGGGCCAGAAACGGCTTGAATCCGGTGTCAGGCACTCATCGATGATAATCAGTTTACCTTCATAGACACCAAATTCAAACTTGGTGTCGGCAATGATAATGCCTTTCTGGTCGGCAATCTCACGGGCACGGCAGTAAATCCTGATGGTGGCTTCACGGGCCTGTTCAGCCAGTTCTTTGCCGCAGACCTTTGCCATCTCTTCAAAGCTGATGTTTTCATCGTGAGTACCAAGCTCTGCCTTGGTGGAGGGGGTAAAGATCGGTTCTGCCAGACGGTCAGACTCCTTCAGTCCCTCCGGCAGCTTGATGCCGCAGATGGAACCGGTGGCCTTGTAATCCTTCCAACCGGAACCGGAGACATAGCCCCGTACGATACACTCAGCTGCCAGTGGCTCTGCCTTCTTGACCAGCATGGAGCGCCCGGCCAGGACATCGGCATAGGGTTGGCATTCGGCAGGGTAGTCAGCCACATCGGTGGAGATGATATGGTTGGGGATGATATCCTCCATCTGACTGAACCAGAACTTTGAAATCTGGGTCAGCACGATCCCTTTGTCGGGAATCGGCTCATTCATGATCACGTCAAAGGCTGAAATACGGTCTGAGGTGACCATCAGCAGGGTGTCGCCAAGATCGTAGATATCCCGTACCTTGCCACGGGCGACCAGTTTCAGGCCGGGGAAATCGGTTTGTTTAACAGGCTGGGACATAGCAGCTCTCCTTTGGTTTCAACGTTACTGGTTTGCGGCGATTAATGCCGGGTTAATGACAATTTTGGCCTTGCTGCGCAGTTCCTTTAGCCAGCTACGCAGGGCCTCTTCCTGCTTGGCAGGCAACAGCCGCTTTTTGATCTCCTCTTTGTGAGGGGTAAAGTCGGTCTGGGGGGCTGCGTTGCGCTGCTTCAGCCGTACTGCGTACCAGCGGTTACCCACCAGCATCGGTTCAGATACTGTTGCGTTGGCGCTGGTCAGATCAAAGGCCTTTTCCATCAGCGGTTTTGAACTGCCGATACCGGGCAGGTCGCCTTTGGCATTATAGCCAAAGGCAGGGGTTGCTTGCAGTTTAAGGCCAGCGCCGCCTGCAGCCAGTGTCTTTTGTGCCTCAACCGCCTTTTGCTTGGCCAGATCTGCCGCCTTCAGGGCGCGTACCTGCTGTTCAACCGTGGCACGCACCTGGGCCAATGGGGGCAGCTCAGCAGCCTTCTTTTCCTTGATCTTGAAGATGTAGATCCCTTTGGCAGTTTCAATCGGACCGCCCAGCTCGCCCTGCTTCAGTTCAAAGGCCTTCTTGATCAGGGCTGCTTCACCAGCCAGGGCTGCTGGAGCAGCGGCTGCAGTGAAAAGCGGGGTGTCCTGGGGTTTGGCGCCCAGCTTGCCGGCCACCAGGGCCAGATCAGCGGATTTAATGTTCTGGAACAGGGTGTCGGCAGCTTTTTCATACAGCGCTTTGGAAGCTTTCTGGCGGACAGCGTCAGCCTTGACCCGCTCTTTGACCTGTTCATAGGGTAACGGAGCATTGTCCTTGTCCATATACCGGTCAAGGTTTTTACGGTAGAAGGCGTCAAGCTCTTCAGTCGTTGGCGCAGCTCCCGCAGGCTGGGTGGTATGCTCGAGCTTGAACCAGGACAGTGCGATTTTCTCAGGGGTCTTGAATTTTTCAGCGTTTTTGGTCAGGTAGTCCTGCAGTTCTGCGTCAGTCAGCTTTACCTCGCCAGCCAGATCTGCTGCTGCAAAGGAGGCATAGGACAGTTCCAGCTTGTCCTGCTCCTTGTGGAACTGCTTCAACGCCTCGTCGTCACTGATGGTCACCTTGTCCATCACGGTCTTACGGGTCTTGTCAATCAGCAGCTCACGCTTTTTGGATTCTTCAAATGCTTCCGGGGTAATCCGGTTTACCTTCAGCATCTGCTGGTAGAGGCCGAAATCAAAGCTGCCATTCTGCTGAAAGGCAGGCATGGCTGCTATGGCAGCGGAGATTTCTTCCTTGCTGACCGACACGCCCTGACTTTTGGCAGCCTTCATGATCAGGGTGCTGTCAATCAGGCGGTCGATGACCTGCTGGCGGAGATTAAGCTGTTTTTCAAGCTCAGGAGTGAAATTGCCGCCAAAGAGCTGGCGATAGGTTTCAGCCATGTTCTGGTAGGCGTTCTGAAAGGTTTCAAATGAAATGACCGTACGGTCAACCTTGGCTGCGTAGCTGGCCTTTCTCCCCATTCCCTCGTCACCTTTACCCCAGACCAGGAAAATGGTGCCGATGAACGACAGTACAATGATGATGAAGACGGCCTTGATAACGACCGAATCCTTCTTTTTGCGTATCACATCAAGCATGGTGCCGGGCTCCTTGTCTCTGTAGGTCAAATGGTTGTCAAAAGAGGTTGCATACTACACTAGCGCTCCAGATAAAATCAAGCTGTGATTCCCGAGGTCCGGCGGTTTACAGCCGGTTTGAACTGTGCTAGTGTGCGCCACTATTTACGCGGTTTGAGTGCTATGACGGGGGTACTATGGAGTTAAGTTTTTCCCATACCAATGAAGAAGTAGATAAGCTGATTGACCGGCTGATAACAGCCACCGGTGGAGTTACCCATCCCCATCTGGTGCGTGAACTGGTTATTTCATCGCTTAAAATCGGGCAGGAGACCACCTACCTGCCAGACCTGAAGCTGATCAATCGTACCCTGCGGGAAATGCGCTATACCACCCGGGTCTTTAGCCCTTACCGTGACCGCAAAAAAGTCACCGTCTTCGGTTCTGCCCGTACCCAGCCGGATGAGCCGATTTACCAGACCTGCATCCGTTTCAGTCGTCTGCTGGCCGAGCACAACTGGATGATCATCACCGGTGGTGGTCCCGGCATCATGCAGGCCGGCAATGAGGGGGCCGGCAGCGAAAACTCCTTTGCCGTCAATATCAAGCTGCCGTTTGAACAGAGCGCTAATCCGGTCATGCAGAACACTCCCCGGCTGGTTACCTATAAGTACTTTTTTAACCGCAAGGTGGCCTTTGTTAAAGAGTCTGATGCGGTGGCGGTTTTCCCCGGAGGATTCGGCACCCTGGATGAGGCGATGGAGGTCTTTACTCTGGTGCAGACCGGCAAGACCTCACCCAAGCCGCTGGTGCTGGTGGATGATGGTGATGGCTTCTGGGAGCAGTTCTTTGAGTTTGTGAAGGAGCAGCTGCTGGCCAAGGGGCTGATCTCTGGTGAAGACTTCTCGATATTTACCATTACCAAGAGTGAAACAGAGGCGGCAGCGGTCATTGAAGGTTTTTACAAGAACTACCACTCGATCCGTTTCCATGATGATCTGATTGTGGTCCGGCTTACCAAAGAGTTGCAGCCAGAGCAGCTTGATCTGCTTGAGCAGGAGTTCCCGGAGCTGATTCTGCCGGGTGGCCGGATTGTCAGTTGTGAACCGCTGCTGGTGGAGGATGATGAACCGGAGCTGGCGCTGCTGCCCCGGATAAATTTCCCTTTCAACCACTTTCATTACGGCCTGTTGATCGCCTTTATCAACCGTATAAACACGTTTTGACTTTTAACGGGGGCTGTGTTAAAAAATTCCACTTTTTATATATAGTACCGTTTTCAACGAATTAGCCGATATTTAAGGGCGTTTTCTCTGTCAGTAGAGTCATCCTGGCTGTCTGGTGGAGATTATATAAGCATACGAGCAGATTTTCTTGTTTCTGTAATCAGTCTGTGAGGTAGGGCATGAGCCTTGACCTGGCTGTAGCTACGCTGGATGAAATTGAACAGGCCCGTAACGATTGTCGTACCATGGTCACCAAGCGAGCGCTGGTTTCCGGGGCAGCGGTGCTGGTGCCGTTACCCGGTAGCGACCTGGTGGCTGATGTGGGGATGCTGATGCAGTTGTTACCCCGGATCAATGCCCGCTTTGGCCTTTCAGCCGAGCAGGTGGAAGAGTTAAGCCCGGAGCTGAAGATTATGGCCTTTGACCTTGCCAAACGCCTGGGTTCACGGCTGATTGGCAAGGCGGTTACCACCAACCTGGTAACCTCACTGGTGACTAAAATGGGGGCACGGGTTGGTGTTAAAAGTGTGGTTCGGTTTGTGCCGCTGGTGGGGCAGGCGGCCGCAGCCGCCATCAGTATCAGTATGATGCGCTATATCGGTAATCAGCATGTGGAGGCCTGTTATCAGCTGGCTCGCCAGCTGATAACCAAACGTGACAATACGTTCGCATGATTTAGAGTGTAACCACATAGTTTTAGTAGTTTGTTTTTTATTTACGTCAGGGGAGGCAGTTATGTTTAAAGGAAGTATTGTTGCCATTGTTACGCCGTTTACCAACGGTACGGTGGATGAGAAGAAGCTGCGTGAATTGGTGGATTTCCAGATCGAGAACGGTACCGATGCTATCGTGGCCTGCGGGACAACCGGTGAATCGTCCACTCTGGATAATGAAGAACACCTGAACGTCATCAAGATCGTATTTGATCAGGCCAAAGGGCGCGTACCGGTCATCGCTGGAACCGGTTCCAACTCCACTGCCGAGGCGATCCATCTGACCCGTGAGGCCAAAGCGATTGGTGTGGCCGGGGTGCTGCTGGTAACCCCCTACTACAACAAACCGACCCAGGAAGGACTGTATCTCCACTACACTGCAATTGCCGATGCGGTTGAAATTCCCCAGATCCTGTACAACGTACCGGGCCGTACCGCAGTTAACCTGCTGCCGGAAACTGTAGCACGTCTGGCCGGACACAAGAATATTGTGGCCATCAAAGAGGCCACCGGCTCTCTGCAACAGGCTTCAGAAGTGTTGGCACTGTGTGGCGATCAGATTGATGTCTTTTCCGGTGATGACTTCATCACCTTCCCGATGATGGCCTGTGGTGCCAAAGGGGTGATCTCGGTTACCGCCAACATTATGCCCAAGGCGATTGGTGATCTGACTGACGCCTTCTTTGCCGGTGATCTGGAGAAGGCTCGTAAGCTTCACCTGGAGACCCTCAAGATCAATAACGCCATGTTCATTGAGAGCAACCCGGTGCCGGTCAAGACCGCATTGGCGCTGATGGGTAAGTGTTCTGATGAAGTACGCCTGCCGCTGGCACCGATGAGCGCAGCGAACAAGGTCAAGTTGGAAGCCATCATGAAAGAGTACAAGCTGATTTAATTCATTCTTGCCACAGAGGGCACAGAGGACTCAGAGAAAAGCACAACATCTGGTTAAGTCTAATACTTTTTTAGGGTTTAACCCCAAAATATCGGTTTTGATTTACCTCTTACTTTTTCTGCTTTTGACTCTCTCTGTGCTCTCTGTGTCCTCTGTGGCTACCATCGAGGTTTACCATGATTAAGATAGCCGTCTGCGGCGCCGCCGGCCGCATGGGTCAACGTATCATCGTCGCTGCTGTTGAGGCAGGCTGCACCATCTCCGGTGCCCTGGAGCGTCCCGGTCATCCGCAGGTTGGTCAAGACGCCGGTCTGATTGCCGGTTGCGGCCAATTGGGTATTGCCATCTCCGACGATCTGAACGCCGTGGTTGAGGGATGTGATGTCCTGATCGATTTCACTACCCCCAAGATCTCACTCAAGAATCTTGAGGTCTGCGACCTGAAGAAAAAGTCGATCGTAATCGGCTCCACCGGCTTCACCCCGGATGAGCGCGCCCTGGCTGTCGAGCTGGCAAAGAATATCCCGGCGGTACTGGCCCCCAACATGTCGGTTGGTGTCAACGTTTGCTTCAAGATGCTCAAGGATCTGGCCAAGACCCTGGGCGATGACTTTGACGTGGAGATTGTGGAGCTGCACCACAACAAGAAGAAAGACTCCCCTTCCGGCACTGCCGTGCGGATGGGCGAGGTGGTGGCCGAGGCCTTGGGTCGTGACTACAACAAGGTTGCCAATTACCACCGCGAAGGGATCTGCGGCGAGCGGACCAAGGAGGAGATCGGCATGCAGACCGTGCGTGGCGGCGACATTGTCGGCGAGCACACTGTCTACTTCATCGGTATGGGTGAGCGGATCGAGATCTCCCACCGCGCCATGAGCCGCGATATGTTCTCCCGTGGTTCTATCCGCGCAGCCAAGTGGATTGTCGGCAAGCAGCCGGGGCTGTACGATATGCAGGATGTTTTAGGACTTAAATAACAACCATTTTAGCCACAGAGAACACAGAGGTCTCAGAGAGAAGCAAAAAAAACGGGTAAAGTCTGAAATGGTTTTGAGGGGTACCCCCAAAGATTTGGTTTTGATTTTCCCCTGTTTTTTCTGCTTTTGACCTTCTCTGTGCTCTCTGTGCTCTCTGTGTTCTCTGTGGCAAATTATTTCTGGAGGATGTTTCGTAATGGCAAAAATCAATGACAACTATTTGAAGTTAAAAGCTGGCTACCTGTTCCCTGAGATCGGCCGTCGTGTGCGTGAGTTTACCGCTGCCAACCCGGATGCCAAGGTAATCCGTCTCGGTATCGGCGACGTAACCCGCCCGCTGGCCCCGGCTGTGCTGAAGGCGTTCCATGACGCTGTAGATGATCTGGCAACCACCGCCAACTTTGCCGGCTACGGCCCGGAGCAGGGCTATGACTGGCTGATCAACGCCATTATCGAGAAATCCTACAAGCCGCTGGGTGTGGACCTGAAGACCGAAGAGATGTTCATCTCCGACGGCTCCAAGTGCGACTGCGCCAACATCCTGGATATCTTTGCCCTGGACAACGTGGTAGCCATCGGCGACCCGGTCTATCCGGTCTACAACGACACCAATGTCATGATCGGCCGCACCGGCGAGGCAGATGAGAAGGGCTACTACCAGAACATCGTCTACCTGCCCTGCAACGAGGCCAACAACTTCATCCCCTCGCTGCCCACCGGCAAGGTTGATATCATTTATCTCTGCTTCCCCAACAACCCCACCGGCACCGTTGCCAGCAAGGCAGAGCTGAAGAAGTGGGTTGATTATGCCAATGCCAATGACGCCATCATCTTCTTTGATGCTGCCTATGAGGCGTTCATCACCAATCCTGAGATCCCCCACTCCATCTACGAGATCGAAGGGGCCAAGAAGTGCGCCATCGAGTTCCGTTCCTTCTCCAAGACCGCTGGCTTTACCGGCGTGCGTTGCGGCCTGGTGGTCGTGCCGGAAGAGGTGATGGGTACCACCGCAACCGGCGAGAAGTACAGCTTCAACAAGCTCTGGCTGCGCCGTACCACCACCAAGTTTAACGGCGCTTCCTATCCGGTTCAGAAGGCTGCTGCTGCAGTCTACAGTGACGAAGGCTGGGCACAGACCAAAGAGATCATCGACTATTACATGGAGAACGCCCGGATCATCCGTGAAGGCCTGAAAGAGGTTGGCGTCACCTGCTACGGCGGTGTGGATGCCCCCTACATCTGGCTCAAGACCCCGGGCGGCATGAGCAGCTGGGACTTCTTTGACAAGCTGCTGAACGAATGCAACGTGGTCGGTACCCCCGGCTCCGGCTTCGGCCCCAGCGGCGAAGGGTTCTTCCGGCTCTCGGCCTTTGGCCATCGCGAGAATGTGATTGAGGCGGTGGAGCGGATCAAGAAAAATTTGAAGTAGGATGAATTACAAAGGCGGCCGATGAGGCCGCCTTTGTCGCATTATTGTAACTTTCCTGAATTCTTTGAGGTGGCAGTTATGCACATATTTTCTGACTTTAAAGGTTTTTCTAACGCAGAAATTAACCTCTTCAATCCATTTACACTTCTAATAGGGCCTAACGGTTCTGGTAAGAGTAATGTGATTGAGGCAATTGAATTATTCTCTTTTATTGTCCATGGGAAGCCGCTTCATGAAATTTATGATATAGGCAGAGGTAGTACGGGTATTGAAATTCGTGGTGGAATAAAGGGTTGTCCCACTTATGGGAAAAACTTTTTCACTTTCGAGTTTAGAGCACGCATTAAGTTTTTAGGAAAAAATCACTCTATGCAATATTTTGTGATTGTCGGTACTGACCCAGCAAAAATTCTAAGTGAATATTTGCAAGTTGGTGATCATATAATATTCTCAACTGTCTCTGCTCCTGATTTTAATTCAACGTCTGATGACATAATGGTTGAATATAAGAATTTTGCACGTGGAGGAAAAAATCCACATGTTAATGTCTCTGCTAACCGGTCAGTAATTTCTCAGTACCCTAGATTTGCAATTAAAAATAAGAAATTTGATGCATGTATAGCACTTGTAAATTCTATTTCAAATTACCTTCGCTCTTCATTTGTTTTCGATCCTATTCCAAAGCAAATGAGATCCTACGATAGAATTGGCAACGACATATTAAATCGTGATGGTTCAAACATTTCCTCGGTTTTGTATTCTTTGTCTAGGGGGGATGACAATCAAAAGTTGGTTTTAGAGAGACTCCTTAATTGGATAAAACAGCTTCCTGATGAGCCATATGAAGCGATTGATTTTGTCGTTACGAGCCTGAACGATGTCATTTTCGGATTCAAAAATAGAAATGGTAACTTCATAGACGCAAGGTCACTATCTGATGGTACGCTTAGATGCCTAGCCGTGCTAACTGCGATTGAAACTATCGGCTTTAACTCTAGAGTCGTTGTAGAAGAGTTTGATAATGGTGTTCACCCAAGTCGAATACAAGTGCTTACAAATGCAATTAAAGAATGCTGTGAAAGAAGGAAGCTAAACATACTAGTAACAACTCACAACCCTGCAACTCTAAATGCACTCGACAATGAACAGCTTGAAGGCGTTGTTTTAACGGTAGCGGATAATGTTGAAGGCACTTCAAAATTAGTTAGGCTTTGCGATTTGCCACGACATGATGAACTGCTTGAGCGAGGTAGACTTGGCGACCTTATCACACAAAGGGTTTTTGAGCGTTATCTTAGTCCAACATTCGAAGAAGAAAGAAAAGAGAATGTCCTCAAGTGGCTTGAGGATCTCCCATGAAAAATTATGTCTTCATTATAGATACGAGTTACTTGCTAGAGCTTTTCAAAGTGCCAGGAAAATTTACCGATGCTGCTGCATTTACTATTAAGGAGAAGTTTAAGGACGCTGCTGACAAAAATGCAAGATTTGTTGTTCCGTTTCCATGTATTTTCGAGTTAGCAAATCATATTGCACATGTTGCCGATGGAGGACAAAGGCAAACTCTTTCAGGAGCCCTGTACAACGCTGTAAAGAGTAGTCTAACTAAAGCAGAACCATGGATTATTCCTCCACAGAAAGAACAAAATGAGCTGATACAAACGCTCTGTCAGATCTTTCATGAACAGACTTGTTGCATGGGGTGTGGACTCACCGACACCTTTATCATAGAAGAAGCGAAGCATTGGAAAAGAAAACATAATCAAACAGGATACTATATTCATATTTGGTCAAAAGATCATAACCTGAAAGCGTTTGAACCTGATCATGAAATGAACCCTTTTACTGGATAATAGGGGCTGTCAGGTGTGGGGGAGTTTGGGGACACCATACTTAATTCAAAAGGCGGCCAATCGGCCGCCTTTGTTATTTCTTCCCCACTGCTGGTCAGACATACCACTTTACCTCCAGCAGTTCTCCCGTCATGCCGGCTCCGACAGCAACAGCCGGTTTTTCGGAGTGATATCCGACGGGATGGTCTGTGTGTAGACCCGGTAGCCATGGGCACGTAGCCGCGCAGCCCGGGTAGCATCGATGGCCAGCGGGCCGTCCAGCCACCCTTCCAGTCCCCCCAAGTCTCCCTGGTCCAGATTGTGGCAGCAGGGAAGCACCGCGACCCGGGCCTTGGCAGCAATCGCCCGGTCCAGCACACGGTCGGTCAGTCCGCCGCAGGCGTGCGCAGAGACAACCAGGTCGTCCGGGGTAAGCACAACCTGTCCCATATCCGCCTGTTCAAAGCAAATCCTCCCGCGCAGCCGTGGCCAGGTCGCTTCTAGGGCGGCAGCCAACGTCCCGGCGCTTTCCGGAATCCGCAGGTCAACGGCCAGCGCTTCCGGGGAGCTGTCATCGAGCAGCAGGAGAATCTGGGCCAGCAGACCATGGCCGCACGCCAGATCCACCACGCGACCACCGCGGAAACGCCGCCGCACCCGGCGGGCCACCTCCCAGGCTTCATACAGTTCTTTGCGCGGCAGGCAACCGGCCCCGCAGACGGACCGGGCGATGCGATTGAACAGAGAATCTCCGGTGAACCGGTCGAGGTGACGCGTGTTGAGGTAATTGCGGGATGATCGGTTCATGCTAGGTTCCTGGTCAGGGTGGGGTGGTCAGTGCAGTCGGTGGGGGAGGATACCGTCAAACGGTTGGAAAGCATACCGAAATTAATAGAACATTCGGGCCAGAATTCCGGGGACAGTATACGTAATTCAAAAGGCGGCCAACCGGCCGCCTTTTTTGCCCCTTATGGCAGAACTATTAAGCACAGCATTCGTGTCAGTCCACCAGCCAGACCCCGGACTGTTTCACCAGACCGACCATCGATCTGCCACCCTGCTGTTTGATCAGCAGGGTCGCCCGGTCCCCACGCACAACCAGCGTCAGAGGGAGTTTTTTCACCGCCTGTCCCATCTGCTTGCCGGCCTCTGACATCATCTTCATGGACTCATCCTTGCCTTGTGCCATGAATCCGTCCATCTCCTCGATTGACCGCTTCGTACTGACGCTCTTTACAGCTGCATAATCCCCTTTGGCCATGGCTGCCGTCTTGGCCAGCACCGCCTTGACCTGCGGGGAGTTCAAGGCCTGTTTGCCTTTCAGGGTGGCGGTAACGGCTGGTTCCCGGAAGAGGGGGGCGTTGAAGCTGAAGGCATATTTCTCGGCCGGCCATCCCTGTTCCGGGTTGCCTTCGCTGCTCTGCTCCATGGCTGCGCTGACCCGCGAGTTTGTTATCACCAGTTTGTCGAGCGGGCTGCGTTCGCTCTGGCTGATGGTCTTGTTGCCCAGCGAGTAGCGCTCTTCCTGTTGCGGAAAGAGGACCGTAACAACAACTTCCTTCGGATTGGCGGGATCAAACCGTACCAGAACCCCGCGGACGGTTCCTTTGCGCACCATTGCGGAGAGCGTGAAAAAGGGGTTGAGACCGGCGATGGCTTCCTGCTGGACCGCCCGGTCTGCCACCAGGATCCGCATTTCCTTTTTGCTGTTCGGACCGTCCTCGGCATTGTCATGCAGATGGGCATAGGAGTGGGTGAGGTTCACAACGGTCGCGCCAACCGTGAGCGAGCCGCTGGCCGTTCCCGGATCGATGGCCAGTGAGAGCAGCGGGAAGCAGATGACTGTAAACAACGCCAGCAAAAGAGAAACTCCTGTCTTCATGACGGCCTCCTTCGGGGGGACAGATTAACTGTCTGGATTTGGTGTTGAACAGCCACAGGCAGCTTGAGTATACACAAACGGCTACAATAGTCAGTACATAGTAATCCGGCTGAAACCCATCGATTGATGCCGATGCCTGCCCGCCGACAGTAAATGAGACCCTGTTCCGGGCCTCGGGCTGTCTGTAACTTGCCTGTCAGTACCGGAACAGGTATCATGATGCCTCTCTTAATCAACAACCTTAGCAAGACGGATACTGCCCATGACACCTGATATTAACGCCAAACGCCTGATGAATACCTTTATGGAACTGTGCACCATTGATGCCGAGCCGACCAGGGAACGGGCCATGGCTGACCGCCTGACCGTGCTGTTAGGCGAGCTGGGCTTTACGGTGAACGAAGATGATGCCGGAGCACGGCTTGGCGGTAACGCCGGTAACCTGTACGCCACCCTGCCGGGTAGCGGGCCCGGTGAGACCCTGCTGTTTTCCTGCCATATGGATCGGGTGGTACCGGGCTGTGGGGTAAGGCCGCAGATCGAAGGCGAGTATGTTGTCAGTGACGGCAGTACGGTGCTGGGGGCCGATGATGTGGCTGGTCTGGCAGCGGTGTTGGAGGGGATAACCTTGTTCCGTGAGCAGGGGCTGCCCCATCCTCCGTTGGAGGTGGTCTTCAGCGTGGCTGAGGAGCTGTCGTTGCAGGGGATCGAACAGTTTGACATGAAGCAACTGGTCTCACGCTGCGGTTTTGTACTGGATGCCGGTGGCCCGGTGGGTGAGATTGTGGTCAAGGCGCCGGAACAGGTGCGGCTGTCTGCCGTGATCCACGGCCGGGCCGCTCACTCCGGTATTGCCCCGGAAGAAGGGATATCGGCTATCCAGATTGCTGCCACAGCCATTTCCCGGATGCAGCTGTTGCGGATTGATGGCGAGACCACCGCCAATATCGGCAGTATCCGGGCTGACGGGCCGACCAATATTGTGCCGGATCGTTGTGAGCTGAGTGCGGAGGCTCGTTCTACTGATCCTGCCCGCCTTGCCGAGCAGGTGGCAGCAATGCGGCAGGCTCTGGAGGAGGCAACCCAGGCGGCCGGGGGACGTGTGGAGATCAGTGTGCGCTCCAACTATCGTTCCTATCAACTTGATTCAAATTCAGCACCGGTGCGTCGTGCTGATGCAGCCGCCCGTAGCCTGGGGCTGCCGGTACGTCACCGCTCCACCGGCGGCGGTTCTGATGCCAATTTCTTCAACGAATGCGGTATTCCGACGGCTGTACTCTGTTGTGGCTTTGAGAAAGTGCATACCTGTGAAGAACGGATGCCGGTGGAACAGTTGACGCTGCTGGCCCGGTGGGTGGCAGCCATTCTGGCCGATGGCACAGCTCCCCTGGTGGCTGCCTAGTGTCGTCAGGTTACTCTGCGGAATCGTCGATTGCAGCCCCCCATAATATTTGATATGGAGTAGGTGTCGTTAATTCTTGGCTGAACAGCAGGGATACTGAATGAAGAAGAGATGTCTGATCGTGGATGATGATATTACCACCTGCTTTATCCTGAAGGTGATCCTTGAGGATCACTTTATCTGCGATATCGCCCCCAATGGCGAAAAAGCTCTCTGTAGCTTTGATCTGGGCCACCTTGAAGGCTCAAATTACAATCTGATCTGTCTGGATATAAATATGCCCGGTATGGATGGCCTGATGGTGCTGAAACATATTCGTGATGCTGAGGCGGCGTTGGCAGTGCCACCGGATTTGGAATCCAAGGTGGTCATCATTTCAGCCGACAGCACCTCTACAACCGTTTTGAACTCCTTTTTTGCCTGCGGGGCGTCGGCATACATCACCAAGCCGATTGACCGGGAGAAATTACTGCAAGAAATTGCGACGTTGGGGTTGGTCTAGAATTCTATGTCTGTTTTACTCGCCCACAGTGATAGCTGCGTTGAATTCAATGCTGTTCATGCTACATTCTTCGTACTTATGCGTCAGTGAGTAGCGAAATGGCCCTTGATCCTGAACGACATAAGGCGGCCAATTGGCCGCCTTATGTCGTTTCCAAATAGATCTTTCTTGTTTCCTGCTTTTTCCTGTGGCACAGTATTAAGTACCTAATCAGGTGTCAAAAGGAGTGCTGATATGAATACCATCCCGGCACAGGAGATCAAGCGGCGCGGTATTGCCGCCGTTGATGGTGTTATCTCAAATGGTGATCTGCATGTCATCCGCAACAACCGGCCAGAGTATGTGGTGCTGACTGAGGCACGTTATCAAGAGCTGGTGGCTGAGGCAGAGGAAGCCTATGTTGCCAGGGTGAAGGCTTCGCTTGAGGATCTGAAGGCCGGTCGGGTGAAGCGTGGTAGCGCAGCTGATCTGATCAAAGAGCTGGGGCTGGACGTCTGATCATGTATACTCTTGTCTGGACGACCGGCTTTACCCGCGCAGCTAAAAAGTTTACGGAGCAGCATCACGGTCTGCGATCCAAGTTTACTACAATACTGCACGACCTTGAAGTTGACCCATTTCAGCCCCACCTGAAATATCACCATCTGACCGGCAAACTCAAAGGTATCCAGGCCGTGAGTCTCACCCATAGCTATCGGATTACGCTTACTGTCATGGTCACCGACAAGGAGATCATCCTGCTTGATATCGGCAGCCATGATGAGGTGTATCGATAAGGATTGTCACGCATACAACAAAAGAGGCCACAGGTTTGTAACCCGTGGCCTCTTTTGTTGTCTATTGAGTCAGGCGCTTACAGCGTTACATCCAGCTCGTTTTCAGTCAGTTGCGACCGAACCTGCTTCTTGCGGATCAGTACCAGTTCGCCGCCCTTGGTCTTCATCACGGCACCCGGCTTGCGGTGGGAGTTGTAGTTCTCCGGTGACATACTTTCCGAGTAGGCGCCGGTGCCGCCAATTACCACGTAATCGCCAATCTCCGGTTCTGCAATCAGTACCGGCACGATGTTGCCGTCGTTATCCAGGCGAACCGAGTCGCCACTTTCACAGCAACGACCGACGATACCGAAAGACTTAAGACCTTGTGCAGGGGCTTGATCGTACTCACTGGAAAGCAGGGTGCCGTCCTGACGCACAATGGCAATCGGATGCTCTGAGCCGTACAGCAGCGGACGGGTCAGCAGTTCCATGCCGCCGTCCACAATCAGAAAGTTCAGTTCATTGGTCAGTTTTTTGTCGATGATGCGGGTAATGATGTGGCCGGAGTTGGCCACCACAAAGGTGCCCGGTTCAATCTCCATCTGCAGCTCACGTCCGGTGGCTGCCTTAAATTCCTCGATCCGCTGTTTTGCATAGGCGCCCAAGGAAACAATATCGGCCTGCTTTTCACCCGGCATCCGGGCCACTTTCAGACCTCCGCCAAAGCTGACAGTGGTTGCATCCGGGAAGTAGGTCTTTACAAAACCCAGTTCGCGGTCAATGTTCTGGCGCCATTTTTCCGGGTCGCCGCCGGAGCCGATATGCACATGGACCTGGGTAAAGCGCAGCCCCATCTCATCAGCCTTGGCCTTTACCGTGGGGACGTCGTTTAAGTGGACGCCAAAGCAGGAGTATTCACTGCCGGTGTCGCGGGTGGCACTTTCACCACCACCGGCTGCGCCGGGATGTACTCGCATGGAGAGGTCTACGTTATTGGCCTTGGCAAAATCGGCAATCAGGTTGAACTGCAGCATGGAGCAGACGTTGTACTTCAAACCAGCCTTGATCATCGCTTCCAGCTCTGTGCGTTCTTCACCGGAAGGGACCTCCTGGGTGGTCAGCATCATCCGGCTGAAGGGAACTCCGGCAGCATGGGCGCGGGCTGCTTCATCCAGTGATGAGCAATCCAGATCCAGCCCCTTGCTGGTAACTACCCGCAACACGGTGCGGTCAGAGTTGGCCTTCATGGCATAGCGCACATGCAGACCAAAGGCGTTAGGCATGTTCCGCAGCTGTTCACAGCTGTTTTCAATGTAGGCTTGGTCATGCAGATAGATCGGGGTGCCCCATTGCTCGGCAATTTTGGGGATCAGGGTTGCATCCAGCTTTGTAGGGCCAAACTGATGTGTCGACATGCTGATAACCTCGTAATAATGATTGTAGGGCAATACCCTTTTGCGTATATGTTTGAACCTCTTGCAAAACTACTGCGGAGGCTGTCTACTGTGTTGCGCGGTGCTCGCTTCTTCGCCTAACTGGTTGTTATGTCTCTGTCGCTGCGCGCCGTGCGCCGTGTATCCAGCCTTCCTCATGACATTTTGTAAGAGGCTCGTTTGAAACAGAGAACCGTCTATGTATCATTTCAGAGAGGTCCGGCGCAAGAGCTCTCTGGTGTAAAAGGTTGTATTTTGATAACTAAGCGCCAATCTCTTCGAGGCATAGGTAGCTATGAAACAACGTGCAATGCTCTGCCCACGCTGCAGACAGATAATCGGTAGTGAAGAGTCACACTGTTCGTGGTGCGGCACCTCCCGCTCCAATCCCCTGTGGGTGCTGTTTGGTGTCTCCGGTGCGGGATGGATAAGTGCTGCCATACTCACTGCCAATCTGATTTTCTTTGGCCTTTCATTGCTGTTAAGCACAAAAGTAGATCAGTCTTCAGGTTTTCTGACGCCGGGACAGAATAGCTTGCTGCTTTTGGGAGCCAGCGGCACGATTCCGATTGATCAGTATGGAAGATACTGGACGCTGGTCAGTGCCAGTTATCTGCATGGTGGTATCCTGCATCTGCTTTTTAATCTGGCGGCGCTTCGTCAACTGGCCCCCTGGGTTACCCATGAATACGGCAGCAGCAGGATGTTTGTGATCTATACTGTGGGAGGCGGTCTGGGGTATCTTGTTTCGTACTTCGCCGGTGTGCCTTTTACGGTGGGGGCATCGGCAGCCCTCTGCAGCCTGATCGGCGCTCTGCTGTTTTACGGCAAGAGCAGGGGAGGGAGCTACGGTACGATGGTGTATCGGGATGTTGGCGGCTGGGCGCTGAGTATCTTTGTATTCGGCCTGATCTTTCCCGGTATTAATAACTGGGCCCACGGTGGTGGCCTGGTAGGCGGTGTCCTGCTGGGGTGGCTGCTCGGCTATGAAGAAAGGCGAAATCAGCGAGCTTTTGATCATAGCTTGGCATTCGGCTGTATGGCCCTGACCGTTGGTGTGCTGTTGTGGGCCCTGTTTGGGGCAAGGTTGTAGTCCTATGAATACTGCTGACCGGATTGTCTATCGGCCCATCGGCATTATCCACTCCCCCTATGTCCGCCGGATTGATGCACCGCACCAGGGAACAGTGGTGGAGGGAACCGAGACAGGTGCGCCGGCACTGGCCACGCTGGAACTGGCAGACTGGCTTGATGAACAGTCCGTGCAGGATCTGGTTGGCTTTGAGCGGGTCTGGCTGATCTTCAGCTTTCACCTGAGTGAGGGCTGGAAAAGTATGGTTAAGCCGCCCCGGGGCGGGCCAAAGCGGGGGGTGCTGGCTACCCGTTCGCCCCATCGTCCCAACGCCATCGGACTGTCAGCGGTTGATCTGGTCGGTATCCAAGGCAGGACGCTGCATCTGAGGGGGGTCGATCTGCTGGACGGTACGCCGGTGCTGGATATTAAGCCGTATGTACCCTATGCCGATGCCTTTCCTGACGCCAAGGCAGGTTGGATTGATGAACTGGATGCGCAACAGGGGAAACGATCTGCCCCTGGTCCGCGAAAGCCACGCTAGAGGTGTGAACCGGGAAAATCAAAGGCGACCGATGGGCCGCCTTTGGTGATCCGGTTCTGTGTTGCAGCGACCTGCTGCAGCGGCTAGATACCTCAACCAGCCTGCTGTTGCTCCCCCGCCTCCTGGTTGCAGCGTTCTACAACCTCCCGTAACCAGGCGATCTCATCCGGCAGGAACTGTTTGGAGTATTCGCTGCCGACGTTCATGGCAATATGCAGCGGTGGCATGGTGGTGGAGGCAATCACGTGTCCCGGCACGCCAATCCATTTTGTCTCCGTTCCGGCCCAACCCTTCAGCCGTTCTTCACTGTCAAAGATCATCAGGTAGTCATTCCCTTCCGATTCAATGATAAGAGGCAGCACCTGTCCCTCTTCAAGCTTCATATCACCTTCAAGGTCTTTGGGATCAAGAGTCGGCACGCAGAAGGTGGTGTTAAGAAACAGATCATAGAATTGTGACTGGCCGGTTGCATTGTTCATATCCTGCCGCAGGGTTTCCAGGGCTTGATCCAGGCTCTTGGGCTGGTGCGGCTCAGCCTTTGGATTGTCCCAGCGTTTGGTGACTTCGATCAGATGGAAGCCGAACTGAGTCTGCACTGGGCCGATCAGTTTGTTTACCTCACCGGTGAAGACGGCTTGGTCAAACTCAGGCACCATCTGGCCGGGATGAAAGGTGCCGAGATCACCGCCTTCTTGACCGGAAGGGCAGGATGACTCCCGTTTGGCAACCTCAGCAAAGTCAGCACCGGCTTCAATTTCAGACTTGAGTTGCAGGCAGCGGTCTTCGGTATCCACAAGAATGTGGCGGGCAGTAGCAGGCATGTAGGCTCCTTACATGGATGAGAAATTTTTGGCATAGTAGCCGAAATGCCTGGTTGCGGCAATCCGCAAAGCAGGAAAGGGCGTGAAAAACCTGAAGCTATCCCACACAGTAGTCCAGCCCTGCGTGGGATAAAAGTATGCCTAAGCGTCTGTTAAGCGGTTTTGATCAGGCTACTTCCAGGTAGGGGCGGATGGCAATCCGGCAGGCTTCTCTGCGGCCGGTATTACTGATGGAGGCAATCGCCTCAATGATTGAGGCAACTGCATCGTCCGCCGCAATGATCTCAAGTTTTACCTTCTCAACTATGTTTGCCATGAAGGTGGCACCGCGAAATACCATGGTCCGTCCCTTTTGATGGCAAAGAATGGCGCTTTCCATGAAATCATCTATCCCCATCTCTTCCAGAGCGTTTCGTACTTCCTGCAGCTTAAATTGATGGATAATGGCTTCTATCTGTTTCATGGCTGCCTCCGCGTGCAGATGCTGGCGCTGCACAAGTTTTTTGAACTGCCTGAGTTTTATTTCTACAGGTACCGTGCCAAGCTGTTGTGATGATAAAAGGCCCTGGTTTTGATCTGTTATCTGTGATGTCGGTTGGTTGTGCCGGAACTGATGCCGTAAACTTGGGCAGATGGTTCGTGTATGTCCATGAAACAGTCAGAATCCTCACGCAGTGGTCGCTATTTGCAGAGCATGTCTGTTTGTGGTAGTAGGTAGACGCACAGGCGGACGTTATGCCTGTACCATACTGAAAGGAGCTATCAGATTATGAAATCCTTCCTTGTGACAGTCGCGTTATTGTTAAGTGTCGTCTCCAGTGCTGTGGCAGCGCCCAATATCAGCGGTATATGGGACTCTGTACTGGATGATCCGAATGTCTCTGATCTTGTTTTTACCATTTCCCAGGTTGGTAATCAGGTTGTAGCAACGACGTTTTTTAAGTTTAAGGGAGAACCCTGTGTGTGGGGAGGAAGCGGTACGGTCCAGGGAAGCAAATTTGTGACGTCTCAAAAATACGGGCGCCGGTACCATGATTGGTCAAAAGGGACCGATGGCAGGCTTGAGCTGACCATCTCATCTGATGGCACCACCTTGACCGGGAACTGGTACAACGAGCTGGGGCAGAGTGGTGCGGTCAAGTATAAGAAAGTTCGCTAACTGCTTAGCGGGAGGTGCCTGCTGACCGTGCTGGAGGATCCTGTGGAAGAGTCAGTCAAGCAGGGCCGTTATCGTCACTATAAGGGGGGCGAATACGAGGTTGTCGGGGTAGCCCGTCACAGCGAGACCGATGAACTGTTGGTGGTCTATCGCTGCCTCTACGATAACAATTCGCTCTGGGTACGGCCATTGGCTATGTTTATGGAAACAGGGCTGGTTGATGGTCGTGAACTGCCGCGTTTTGAACTGATCACCGGTAACTTGCCCGGTTGAGATTGACAAAAATACTCTGGCCATGCCATACATTGGCTGCAAACTGGAAACCGCTTCCACCTGAGAAGCGGTTTTTTGTGTTTATCCGTTTAGCAGATTGTTGAAAACTGTTCTGGAGAGAGTACGTGGAAACGAGAAGAAAACTGCTGATTAGAAACAAGAGGATCGCCACTGGCCTGATGGTCGGTGCAGCCCTGCTGTTTGTTATTGCCCGCCTGCAAAAGGGGCATGGTGTCTGGGGATGGGTTGCCGCCTTTGCCGAGGCAGCCATGGTTGGCGCGCTGGCAGACTGGTTTGCAGTGGTGGCGCTGTTCCGTCATCCGCTCGGCCTGCCGATACCCCACACCGCCATTATCAAGAACAAAAAAGAAGCCATTGCCGGAAATCTGGCCACCTTCATTCGTGACAAGTTCCTGGCCAGCGAGACTCTGACAGCCAAGCTACGGGCCTATAACCCGGCTGAACATCTGGCCGGCTACCTGATGGCACAGCAGCATGCAAGTGATCTGTCTAAGGGAATAACCCGTCTGCTGGCTGATTCCCTGGATTTTATTGATGATGAGCGGGTGCAGCAGTGGTTGCGGGCTGCCCTGAACAACCGGATAGAAGGTTTTGATCTGTCTGGCACGGTCGGGGCGATGCTGCAGGCGCTGAGGAACGATAATCGCCACCAGGCGGTGCTGGATGATCTGCTGAACCGCTGTGCCGGCTGGTTGTCCAGCGAAGAGGCGCAAGCCAAGCTGGCCATTGCCATTGAAGAGATGGCGGTGAAGGAATATCCGCTCCTGATGGTCTTTATGCCCAACAAAGACCAGTTTGCCCGTGGGGCAGGGGAAAAGATCGTCAAGCGGATCAACGACTACATTCAACAGGTTAATGCTGATCCGGCCCATGAGCTTCGCCAGCGCTTTGATACGGCAGTGACCGGTTTTGTTGCCCGTTTGAAGAACGATCCGGAGCTGCGCAGCAAGGTTGAGGGGATCAAGCAGGAGGTCCTGCACAACCAGGCGATCACTGACTATGCCCGCAATATCGGCCATGATCTGAAAAGCTGGCTGCACCATGATCTGCAGCAGCCTGATTCAAAGCTGCAGCAGAAGATTACCGCAGCAGTTGCCGGAGTTGGTGTGAGCCTGTCGCACAATCAGGGGCTGCAGGATTCACTGAACGAGTATCTTGAAAAGCTGCTGCTGCACTACGGAGATACCCTGCGAACAGCCGTTACCGGGCATATTGCAGGCACGGTGCAGGCATGGGACAGTGCTGACTACAGCAATGAGATTGAGCTCTCCATCGGCTCTGACCTGCAGTTTATCCGAATGAACGGCACCCTGGTGGGGGGCGTGATCGGTCTGTTGCTGCATGCCCTGGCATTGTTGCTGGCATAACCCCCATCCCTGATTTTGCATTGGAATAACCCGGTGGAGAGTTGCATATGAAGATCCAGAAAGTAACCCCGGAAAGTCGTCCCAAGGTCTATGCCCTGCTGCAGCGGGCTTTTCCCGGCAGCAGTTACGAAACATTGCTGGTGCAGAAGTTTCATGAGAACAACCGCCCAATCCATGAATGGGTCTGTATCCACACCAATAAGGTGATCGCCTACGTGGCCTTTTCCAATGCCTACAACGGTAAACAGCCCTGCGGCCTGCATCTGGCACCCATGGCGGTGGCGCCTGATTTTCAAAAACAAGGGGTGGGATCGGAGCTGCTCAGGTTCGCCCTGCGCCAGGAAGAGATCAAACAACAGACCCTGTTTGTATTGGGGGAACCGGCCTACTATGCACGTTTCGGTTTTGAACCGTGCAGTCAGCCGGTCTGTCCCTTTGATCAAGGAAACGCTCATTTTCTGAGTATGCGCAATGATGGTGGTAGTAGATTTGCCGTTGGATACGAACCAGAATTTATGGTAGAGGACAGTAAAAAATCACAGAAGAGGCAACATTGTAGAAAAAGAATAACACCCTAAATGCTGGAGGTCTCCTTATGTCTATGAATAGCCAGTTTTACCACACAGTATGCCGGCTTTTGATGTTCATTGCTTTAAGTAGCTCTGTTCCAGCTTTCGCAGGTGTTCAGCTTATTCCTGCAGGTTCTCAGGAACAGTCAGTCTTTCCGGAACAGCTTGTCGCTCTTGAAGTGTTATTACGTTATGATCAGCCTCCCACAAACAGCCAATCCGCCTGTAATTTAAACTGGTCTTCCTCACCTCGTGTAGCTTTTCCGGCATCTACTTCACCCAGGTTACTACTGCTGCCCAACAGCCTGCAGCCCGGTGTCGATTATCTATTCAGGGTTGATGCGGTATGTGCAGACAGTGCGGCTTTTAGTGAATTCAGGGTACATGTAATGGCACACCCGGCCCCCTATGGTGGGTCTTGTAACGTATCACCCAGCCGTGGCTATGCAGATGGAGTTACACCTTTTAGGATTTCAACTGAAGGGTGGCAGGAGGCGGTCAAGACTGGTGTCTATATGATCAAGCCGGATGGCACGGCACTGCCGCTTGTCCCTATGTCAGCTGGAGCCAGCAAACAGTTGGTCACAAAACTAGACTACCAAGGAGAACAACCGATTCGGTTGGAGTGCCGCGCGGAAAATATCGCCGGTTTAAGTGCAAAGGCTCAAACGACAGTCACCGTTCTGCTAGCAAACGGCCAGACAGGAGTATCCAATAATCAGCTTACTGTGCTTTGCAATCCGACTAAACTAAGTAGGAACCAGATGTTGCGTTTGTTTGCTACCGTCAAGTCAATCAGTGGCGCTACGGTAAACGGGAATGCCTTCAGTTACCGTTGGGATGTCTCACCTGCAGTACCGATCAGTCTTCCGCAGGGGCCGGTGGTCACGCTGCCTCCACAACAAATGCAGCAGCTTCTGGCAGGTCAGCGGTATACCTTTACTGCTCGGGTAAAGGAAAGTTCAGCATCAGAGCTTACGGCATCCTGTACAGTTAATCTGATTGCTCCGCCATTTGGCGGCAACTGTGTTGCTGCATGGCAAACTCGTGTCGGACAGCCACCGCAACTTCGTATAAGTACTGCTAACTGGCAGTCTGATCAGGATGCCTTGCCACTGTATTATCAGTTCTATTATGCAGCAAGTAGTAGCTCAAAAGTAGCCTTAAGCCAGGCCCTGACGACTCCGTCAGCAATTATTCCGGTTGATTCTGCCATTGCCCAAAATGGTGGAAATATTATCTGTGTTGTCCGTAATACTCTGGGGGATGTAGCGCAGGCTGTGGCTGTACTGCCTCCTGCTCCGCGTGTTCAGCTTAATCCACCAACACCGGTTAGAATCGCCCCCCGTATTTCGGATATAAGACGTTAGCAGCGGTTTGCCAGAAAATTAGATTTTGCTGAAGAGAAGGGGTCAGGGGGCAGGATTCAGGATCTGGATGTTCCGGCGGGGAACGGGAACTTCGATCTGGTGGTCACGGAACTGCTCAATCACCGCCTGATAGATTGCCGCCTGTGCAGGGACAAAATCATCAACCTTGACCCAGGGCTGGATTGCCAGGGCAATGGATGCTTCATGCAGGGCTGCTATGCCTACGGCAGGCACCGGTTCTGCCAAGACCATCGGGTTCTGCTGCAGGATGTTGTTCACCAGCGCCAGTGCCTGGGTGATATCCGCACTGTAGCCGATGGCTGCAGTCAGGTGAAGTTGACGAATGTTGCCGTAGTTGTGGAGGATCTCACCAACGATCTTCCGGTTGGGCACAATCACGCGGGAATTATCAGTATGCAGCAGGGTGGTGGAAAACAGGGAAATATCAGTAACCTGGCCATAGACCCCGAGCAGTTCAATGTACTCGCCGATGGTAAATGGCTTTGAAAAGATAATTGTCAGTCCGGCAACAAGGTTGCCAAGCAGGCCTTGCATGGCGAGGCTGACACCGACCCCGGCTACGCCGATCCCCGCGATGAGGGGTGTGATCTGTACCCCCATCTGGCCAAGCGACATGACCCCGATGAACACAATGATTAGCAGTTTGACCACCTTGACGATCAGGTTGCTGACCGGTTCATCATAGGCCTTTGACCTCAGCCAGCGCTGCAGGATACTGCCGATCCAGCGGGCAACAAACAGGCCTGCCCCCATCAGGATAATGGCGGTAAGAATCTGCATCCCGTGTTCAATAAAGTAGAGCACAACCTTGTCGGTCAGTTCCGGTGATGTTACGGCTGCGGCTTTTTTTGTAAGGGTGTTGTCGGTCATGTGTAAAGCGTACCATGGGATAGGGGAGTGTGCAATGCTGCAGCACTAAAAAGTACAGTGTGATACGCCGTATATTCATTTTCGTATTGTTATCTGACTACTGGGTTAAATAGAAATCTGATTAGCGCTGATCTTCCGCTTTACCCTTCTCCCTTGAGGGAGAAGGTGGCCAAAGGCCGGATGAGGGGGATTAGGTCAAACAAAATCAGGCAGTTCCCCCTCACCCTAGCCCTCTCCCTCAGGGAGAGGGGATAAATGCTGATCCGGCGGAAGATTGACGCTAATCAGGAATAGAAATCTGTTGGGCTGTCACACTTGAGCTTCGGTGAATGGCTGGTATACTTTGAGGGCTGCAACATTCATCTGCCGCTAGGTCGGCCTGCTGACCGGGGAGGAACACTGTGAACCGTGCTGCTTTAAACCTGATGATCTGTATTTGTGTACTCATAAGCCTTACCGGCTGCTCACTCAAATACACGGTTGATGATCCTCCTGCGCCCGGCTTTGTGTACCAGCATGTGGACAAAAAGCCGATTACCATGAAGGTTGTGGATCAGCGGGACAGCGTGCAGTATATGGTCGGTATCTCTGGCCTGCAGCGCGTTGATTTGACATTGGGAAATGTAGATGACCCGGTGAGCTGGATTGCCAACGGCCTGGTCAAAGAGTTTAACGCCCGCGGTGTGCCGTTGCAACTCGCAGCAAAGGAGGGCGGTGCGCCTGCTGACCTGACCCTGACGGTCAGGAAGTATCAGCTGATCAATCATCGTGCCAGCGGTTTTTCCGCCTGGGAATCGTACAATCTCTTTCTGGGGCAGGTCACTATGGGCAGCAAGAGCTGTTTGATCCCCTCCTTCTTTTTCAATTCAAAGATCCCGGTCTGGTCCATGGATGAGATCCAGAAACCGTGCATAAGTGATCCGATGGCGGTGGTGGTCAAGGATGTGGCCTCCAAGATCAACCAGTGCCTCTTTGGCTACGGGGTCAGTAATGATGATCTGCAAAAACTGACAACGGCTGCGCTCAGCAGTGTGAAGGCGGATAGCCCGACCGCCTGTTTTCCATTGATTGATCTGGGGGGGACGAACAACCCTGCCGCCATGTCAACTCTGAAGACCTTTGCCGGGCATGGCGACTCTTTTGTACATAATTGTGCGGTCAGTGCCATCGGGACGCTGGGAGCAGAGAAAGAGTTTGTCTTTCTTGAGGGTAGATTTAACCATTTTGCCGCCAATGACCGGGTTATGCCGCTGAAGGCGATTGGTGACATCGGCAGCAGCCAGGCTCAGAATTTTCTGCGCCAGGTACAGACTGGTGAGCTCTACCGGGAAGAAAACGGCGTCAGGTACTGTACTGACCTGTATCTGAGCAGATAGGGGTAGTGATCAGGCGTAAATCGGGTAAGGCGGCTGGTTGGCCGCCTTACTGTTTTAGCGGTATTTGTTTGATTGGCTGGGGAGGCCAGAAATGAAATTGCGTACTGTTTGGTCTGTGGTTGTTTTTGCACTGCTTGTCTCGGTTTCTTCTGCTTTTGCTGCATCACCAGTCTGGAAGGTCTCAAAGGGAGATGCCCGGCTCTATATCGGTGGTACGGTGCATGTGCTATCAAAAACAGACTATCCGTTGCCAGCAGGGTTTGATGTTGCGTACAAGCAAGCTGCGCAGCTTGTCTTTGAGACAGATATGCAAAAGATGAGTGCCCCGGAGACGCAGCAACTGGTGCTGCAGCAGGCAATCTATGCTGATGGCCGTAATCTGAAACAGGTACTGAATCCACAGACGTTTCAAGAGCTTGAAAAGTTTTTGGCTGCCAGGAAGATTCCGGTAGCCGAAGTGGTCGGCTTAAAACCCGGTATGCTGGCAGTAACTCTGACTATGGTTGAGTTGCAACGTCTGGGAATGGGCGGAACTGGGGTGGATTCGTTCTACCAGGCGCAGGCAGTAAGCGATCATAAGCACTTGGGGCAACTTGAGGCGGTTGAGGAACAGATCGGCTTTCTTGGCTCACTGGGAGAAGGCTATGAAAGCGAACTGATCAGCTATACCCTGCGTGATATCAAGGAACTGCCTCGCATTATGCCGCTGATTAAGGCGGCCTGGCGGCAGGGAGATCTCCGAAAGCTGGAAGAATTGGGGCTTGCACCGCTTAAGCAGGAGTTCCCGCCAATCTATCAGACGCTGATTGTTAAGCGTAACAAGGCCTGGCTGCCCAGAATTGAAGAGATGTTGAAAAACGCTGATGTTGAGTTTGTATTGGTTGGCGCGTTGCATCTGGTGGGTGAGGATGGTCTGCTGGCACAGCTTGCAGCCCGTGGGTACCAGATTCAAAAGCTTGACTGATGGCGCTTTAGGCGAATAACACGCAAACTGAGTACATGCATCACACTACGGAGTATTGACTATGGAACTGAATCTGCGGCAGTTGAAAAACCTGTTGAGCAAGCGAGGCGATGAGATTGAGGCCGCTGTTGAGGGAACCGGCTATCTCGCCAGGACGGTGATCGGGGTAGGTACCTTTCTGTTGGATAATGAGGGCGATCTTGACCTGCTGTCTGCCAAGCAACGGGCCACCTATGACAAGTTTTTGAAACCTCTGCTGGAAAAGCCCGCCCGCTGATCTGACAGGTAACGGTGAGCGGGCCACAGGTGATAGCCTGTGCTTTTTTAGGTGAGCAGAAGGCGGTAAACAACCATGACAACACACACACATCCGTTTCAGCAGCTTACCCCGGACTTTATCATGGATGCCGTGGAGAGTCAGGGCTTCCGCTGCGACTGCCGCAACCTGACCCTGAACAGCTATGAAAACCGGGTCTACCAGGTGGGAATCGAGGACCGCAAGCCGCTGATCGCCAAGTTCTACCGTCCCAATCGCTGGACAGACCGGCAGATTGTCGAGGAGCATGACTTAAGCCTTGAGCTGGCCGGGCATGAACTGCCGGTGGTGGCCCCCTGGCGTACTAGCGCCGGTGAAAGCCTGTTTCACTATCACAACTTCAGATTTGCCCTCTATCCCCAGCAGGGTGGCCATGCCCCGGAGTTTGACAATCTGGATAACCTGCTGATCCTGGGCAGGATGCTGGGTAGGATGCACCGGATCGGTGCTGTCAGGCCGTTCCAGCACCGGCCTCTGCTGGATAGTGCTGGCTTTGGTCATGCCAGTGTTGCCCTGATCAGCCAGAAGTTTATCCCGTCCGAGTATCGTGAAAGTTACGGTGTCTTAACCGCTCAACTACTTGAAAAAATCGAACAGGCGCTGCTGGATGCCGGTCAGGTCCGCTTCATTCGCACCCATGGCGACTGCCATAGCGGCAACATTCTCTGGCGTGACAATGCCCCTCATTTTGTGGATTTTGATGACAGCCGGATGGCACCGGCAGTGCAGGATCTCTGGATGATGCTGTCCGGTGATCGCCCCCGTAAGCTGGTGCAGCTGGATGCGTTGCTGGAGGGGTATCAGGAGTTCAACAGCTTTGACCCGGCTGAGCTGCGGTTGATCGAGCCGTTGCGCACCCTGCGGATGCTGCACTACAGCGCCTGGCTGGCCAGCCGCTGGGACGATCCGGCCTTTCCGATCGCCTTCCCCTGGTTCAACAGCATGCATTACTGGGGCGAGCATATCCTTGAGCTGCGTGAACAGCTGGCAGCGTTGGATGAACCGCCCCTGGAGCTGTTGTGACGGCGACCGGACTGATGACAGGAGGCGCTGCGTATGAAGCCCGCTTTCAGTAAGAAGATGGGACGCTGGTTCCTGACCGACCGGGTCAGGGATCAGGTTGACTGGTGGGGTACGCCGCAGTCGCTGGGAGAAGATCCGCCGCCGGTGCAGAAACCGGTGGCGGATGGCGCAGAGCTGATCCGACTGCCGGAACGCGCAGACTGGAAGCTCCCGGCCTGTGAGCTGGTGGAGGCGATTGCCAACAGGGAGAGCCATCGCCGTTTCAGTGATACACCGTTGCGGCTGGATGAGCTGGCCTTTCTGCTCTGGAGTACCCAGGGAGTGCGGCGCTATCTGCATGAGGCGGCCATGTTGCGGACCGTGCCTTCTGCCGGTTGTCGTCATCCCTTTGAGACCTATCTGGTGGTGCTGCGGGTGGAAGGTCTGGTAGCCGGTGTCTATCGTTATCTGCCCCTTGACCATGCCCTGATCCTTGAATCCGCCTCTGATGGTCTGGCGCAGCGGATAACCGCGGCAGCACGGGGACAGCGCTTTGCCGGGCAGGCTGCCGTAACCTTTATCTGGAGTGCGATTCCGGCCCGTACCGAGTGGCGGTACGCCGAGGCATCGGCCAAGGTGATTGCCCTGGATGCCGGGCATGTCTGCCAGAATCTCTACCTGGCCTGTGGGGCAATCGGGTGCGGTACCTGTGCCATTGCAGCCTATGATCAGGACCTGGCTGATGCGCTGATCGGTGGGGATGGTAACGACGAGTTTGTGGTGTACCTCTCACCTGTTGGAAAACTTACCTGCATTTAATCGTATCTGCTGAAAGTGTTTGACGTTATGACAAAGGCTGGACTGCTTACAACCATCATACAGAGCCTTGAGGCTGATCTGGCGTTGTTTTTTGCTGCGGCAAAGGCGGCCCATGAGGCAGCCACCCATGAAGAGTGCGCCCCGGACAACAAGTACGACACCACGGCGCTGGAGGCCTCGTACATAGCTCAGGGGCAGGCTAACCGTGCCCAGGAGATCAGGGTGGCGCTGGAGGGGTATCGTAATCTGGTGCTGCAGAGCTTTGGCGACGAGAGCCCGATCCGCCTGACTGCTCTGGTGACCCTTGAAGATGAAGAAGGGAATCAGCGTAGATTGTTCCTTGGTCCCTATGCTGGCGGTATGAAGATTCCTGTAGACGATGGCGAGATTGTGGTGATTACCCCGGGTTCGCCGTTGGGGCGCAGTCTGTTGGGGAGACAGGTTGGTGATGAGCTGGAGGCCGGAGACTATGGTCTGGCTGCAACCTTTACGGTGGTTCGGATCGTGTAGTTTGTTGAGTAGTTAATTAACTCTACTGTGTAGTAAGGCGCGGGGGCAGGTTGGCCGGCCAGTTTGTTGCTTCCGTTCTAGCTGATTGAATTGTATTGGATTTTCAGGTTTGCCGCTTTTGTAGTCAATTGTCCGCTCAACTGCTGACGATTGTTTGTTGTTGTTTGAAATGTGCGTGATACTAGTATGTTGCTCGTTGCACTGTGTTGTTTGTGACTTTGTTGTCTGGGGTTGGCGCGCTATTTGCTGTTAAACAAGTCCGTTTTGCTGGCGGGTGACACGAACTTATATCTTCACAAGGGTTGCACTATGAAAACTATCGGAGTACCCAAAAAGCAGGGACTGTACGATCCCCAGTTTGAGCACGATGCCTGTGGTGTTGGTTTTGTAGCCAATATCAAGGGCGCCAAGTCCCATGATATCGTGCAGCAGGCCCTGACCATCCTGGCCAATCTGGATCACCGCGGTGCGGTCGGTTGCGAGCATAACACCGGCGATGGTGCCGGTATCCTGTTGCAGATGCCGGACAGCTTCCTGCGCAAGGTCTGTGCTCCTCTGGGTATTGAACTGCCTGAGCAGGGCAGGTACGGCGTTGCCATGGTATTTACTTCTCCTGAGGCTACCGAGCGCAACAGTGCCCGTCATATCCTTGAGCGGATTCTGCACGAGGAACAGTTGCATATTCTTGGCTGGCGTGATGTACCCACCGACAACTCATCGCTGGGCAATACCGCCAAGGCCGGTGAGCCGCTGGTACGCCAGCTGTTCCTGAAGCCGGTTGATGAAAGCCTTGATGAGGCTGCCTTCAACCGTAAGCTCTATATTGCCAATCAGCGGGCCATCCATGAGATCCGTGACCCGGAAGTGGATAACCACTGGTATGTTGCTAGTATCTCCACCCGTACCATCATCTACAAAGGGATGCTGATGCCGGTTCAGGTGGATCAGTATTTCTCAGACCTGCGTGACCCGGATATGGTCTCGGCCCTGGCCCTGGTCCACTCCCGCTTTTCCACCAACACCTTCCCCAGTTGGGAACGGGCTCACCCCTATCACTTCCTGGCCCACAACGGTGAGATCAACACCCTGCGGGGCAACGTCAACTGGATGCATGCCCGCCAGTCGCTCTTCAACAGCGAACTTTTCGGCGACGACATTAAGAAGGCGCTGCCGATCATCAATACCAACGGTTCAGACTCGGCCATGTTTGACAACTGTCTTGAACTGCTGGTGATGTCCGGCTACTCGCTGCCCCACGCCGTGATGATGATGGTGCCGGAGCCGTGGGAGAGCAACGAAGGGATGAACGACGAGAAGCGCGCCTTCTACGAGTATCATTCCTGCCTGATGGAGCCGTGGGATGGTCCCGCTGCGGTCTGCTTTACCGATGGTCGTAGTATCGGCGCCGTGCTGGACCGTAATGGTCTGCGTCCCTGCCGCTATTACATCACCAACGACGACCGGATCATCATGGCATCCGAGGCCGGCGTGTTGCCGGTTGCCCCGGAGCAGGTGGTCAAGAAGGGCCGTCTGCAGCCGGGCAAGATGTTCCTGCTGGATATGGAGCAACAGCGGATTATTCCTGATCAGGAGATAAAGCAGCAGTTAGCCTCAGCCAAGCCCTACGGCACCTGGCTGAACGAAAACCATCTGCTGCTGGAAGAACTGCCGGAGGCACCGGTTCAGGAGCCGGATCATGCCACGGTACTGCAGCGTCAGCAGGCCTTTGGCTATACCTTTGAAGATCAGCGGGTGATTCTGGGGCCGATGGCCCGTGACGGTGTCCAGCCGTTGGGCTCCATGGGTACCGATACGCCGCTGGCAGTGCTGTCTGAACATTCGCAACTGCTCTACAACTATTTCAAGCAACTGTTTGCCCAGGTGACCAACCCACCGATCGACCCGATCCGTGAGGAGATCATTACCTCTACCACCACCCTGATCGGTGCCGAGGCAAACCTGCTCAAGCCCAATGCCCTGAACGCCCGGATGATCAAGCTGGAGCAGCCGATCCTCTCCAACGAGGATTTTGAAAAGTTGCGTGCCCTGGATCGCTCCGGTTTCAAGGCCACGACACTGACCCTGCTGTTTAAGGCAGCCGATGGTGCCGAGGGGATGCAAAAGGCGCTGGACAGCCTGTTCAGTGCTGCCATCCGTCACATTGAGGCAGGTACCACCATTCTGGTGCTGTCCGACCGCGGTGTGAATGAGGAGTTTGCTGCCATTCCTGCCCTGCTGGCGGTTTCAGGTCTGCATCACTTCCTGATCCGTAACGCCACCCGTACCCGTGTTTCGCTGGTACTGGAGTCTGGCGAGCCCCGTGAGGTACACCATTTTGCGGTGCTGCTGGGCTATGGCGCCAATGCCATCAACCCCTATCTGGCCTTTGAGTCGCTGGATGACATGATCAAGCAGGGGATGCTGCCGGATCTTGACCACAAGAAGGCGGTCAAGAACTTTATCAAGGCAACCATCAAAGGGGTGGTCAAGACCATGGCCAAGATGGGGATTTCCACGGTACAGAGCTACCGCGGCGCCCAGATCTTTGAGGCGGTTGGTCTGCATCAATCGGTGATCGACCAGTACTTTACCTGGACCCCCTCCCGGATCGGCGGAACGGATCTGCAGGGGATTGCCACCGAACTGCTGGCACGTCATGCCAAGGCATACCCCAAGCGGGTGCCGAACGATCCGACCCTTGATCCGGGTGGCCAGTACCAGTGGCGTAAGGACGGAGAGGAACACCTCTTCAATCCACTGACCATTACTGCCCTGCAAAAGGCAACCCGTACCAATGACTACCAGGAGTTCAAGGTCTTCTCGCAACTGATCGACGAGCAGAGTGAGCGTCACTACACCCTGCGCGGCCTGCTTGATTTTAAGAATCGCGTACCGGTACCGCTGGATGAAGTGGAGTCGGTGGAAGAGATCATGAAGCGCTTCAAGACCGGCGCCATGTCCTACGGCTCCATCAGCCAGGAGGCCCACGAGGCGCTGGCCATCGCCATGAACCGGATCGGCGGACGCTCCAACACAGGTGAAGGGGGCGAAGACCCAGCCCGTTTTACTTGGACCAACGAGCAGGGCGACTCCAAAAACAGTAATATCAAACAGGTGGCCTCGGGACGGTTTGGTGTCACCAGTCAGTACCTGACCAACGCCGGTGAGCTACAGATCAAGCTGGCCCAGGGTGCCAAGCCGGGTGAAGGTGGTGAGCTGCCGGGCAGCAAGGTCTACCCGTGGGTTGCCAAGACCCGTCACACCACGCCGGGGGTTGGTCTTGTATCACCGCCGCCGCACCACGATATCTATTCCATCGAGGATCTGGCCGAGCTGATCCACGACCTAAAAAATGCCAACCGTCGTGCCCGGATCAGCGTCAAGCTGGTATCCGAGGTGGGGGTTGGTACCATTGCTGCCGGTGTGGCCAAGGCCCATGCCGATGTGGTGCTGATCAGCGGCTATGATGGCGGTACCGGCGCTTCGCCGATCTCCAGTATCAAGCATGCCGGTCTGCCCTGGGAACTCGGTCTGGCCGAGACCCATCAGACCCTGATGCTGAACAACCTGCGTAGCCGGATTATCATTGAGGTTGACGGTCAGTTGAAGACCGGCCGTGACGTGGTGATCGGCGCCTTGCTGGGAGCTGAGGAGTTCGGTTTTGCCACCGCACCGCTGGTAACTCTGGGGTGTGTGATGATGCGGGTCTGCCACAGCAACACCTGCCCGGCCGGTGTCGCTACCCAGGACCCTGAGCTGCGCAAGCGGTTCAGCGGCAAGCCGGAATATGTGGTCAACTTCATGCGCTTTGTTGCCCAGGAAGTCCGTGAGCTGATGGCACAACTGGGCTTTAGGACCTTCAATGAGATGGTTGGCCGTGCCAACGTGCTGGAACCGAAAAAGGCAGTGGCACACTGGAAGGCTCAGGGGCTTGATTTTAGTAATATTCTCTACAGCCCGGACATGGGGATCGGCGCGGTCAGCTACTGCACTGAGGCCCAGGACCATGGACTGGAGAAGTGTATTGACCTTTCCAGGCTGCTGGATATCTGCAAACCTGCCATTGAGAAGGGTGAAAAGGTAACGGCAGAGCTGCCGATCACCAATATTGACCGGGTTGCGGGTACCATTGTGGGGAACGAGATTACCCGTGCCTACGGTGCCGAAGGGTTGCCTGAAGGAACAGTGACCCTCCGCTTCAACGGCTCGGCCGGTCAGAGTTTCGGTGCCTTTATTCCCAAGGGAATGACCCTGGAGCTGTCCGGTGATGCCAACGACTATCTGGGTAAAGGGCTTTCCGGCGGTACGATTGTGGTCTTCCCGCCGGCCGGTTCAACCTTTGTTGCTGAAGAGAACATCATTGCCGGCAACGTGGCCTTCTACGGAGCCACCAGCGGTACCGCCTATATCCGCGGCATGGCCGGTGAGCGGTTCTGCGTGCGGAACTCCGGCGTCAATGCGGTGGTTGAAGGGGTTGGCGATCACGGTTGCGAGTACATGACCGGCGGTATTGCGGTCATCCTCGGCTCAACCGGGCGTAACTTTGCCGCCGGCATGAGTGGCGGTGTCGCCTATGTGCTTGATGAGAAAGGCGATTTCAGTAGTCGCTGCAATACCCAGATGGTGGAGCTGGAACAGCTTGATGAGCGGGATACGGCAACCCTGCGTGGTATGATCAGCGAGCATCAGCAGCGGACCGGCAGTACCAAGGCCGCAGCAGTACTGGCCGACTGGAATAGGTATCAGCCGAAGTTCATCAAGGTGATGCCGCAGGATTACAAGCGGATGCTGGCGGCCATTGCCCGGGCAGAGGCTGCCGGGTTGAGTGGTGAGGCGGCGTTGATTGCTGCGTTTGAGGAAAATTCGCACGAAACCGGGCATTAACCGCTTCCAAATCAAGGCGCTTTCTGCGTTGGCTCGTTTTCGGCTCCTCAACGTACTGCCGTGTACGCCTGCGTCGCCGAATACATCGCCGCCTAGAAATCATCCTTGATTTGAAACCGGTTTAGATCACAGTAATTTGAAAGAACTACGCACACTATAGGAAACGACCATGGGAAAAACAACCGGATTTATGGAATATTGCCGCGAGATTCCGGCAGACCGTGCACCGCTTGAGCGGATCAATGACTGGAATGAGTTCCATCTGCATATGCCGGAAGAGGCGTTGCGCAACCAGGGTGCACGCTGCATGGACTGCGGGATTCCGTTCTGCCACACCGGTACACTACTCTCCGGCATGGCCAGCGGCTGCCCGATCAACAACCTGATCCCTGAATGGAACGATCTGGTCTATCGTGGCCTGTGGCAACAGGCGCTGGACCGGCTGCTGCGTACCAATAACTTCCCTGAGTTTACCGGCCGAGTTTGCCCGGCTCCCTGCGAAGGGTCCTGTACCTTGGGGATGAATGATCCGGCAGTGACCATCAAAAATATTGAAGTCAGTATTATTGAACGTGGCTGGCAGGAAGGCTGGGTAACGCCTAATCCTCCCAAGAGCCGTACCGGCAAGAAGGTTGCCGTGGTTGGCTCCGGCCCTGCCGGTCTGGCTGCTGCAGCGCAACTGAACAAGGCCGGACATTCCGTGACGGTCTTTGAACGGGCTGATCTACCTGGCGGACTGCTGATGTACGGTATCCCCAACATGAAGCTGGACAAACGTGAGGTGGTGCTGCGCCGGATCAAGCTGATGGAGGAGGAAGGGATCAGCTTTGTCTGCAATACCGCCATCGGCGGTAGTGACTACCCGGTTGAAAAACTGCGCAGTGAATTTGATGCTGTCATCCTGGCCACCGGTTCAACCGTGCCGCGGGATCTGCCGATTGAGGGGCGCAGTCTGAAGGGGATCCATTTTGCCATGGACTTCCTGACCGCTAACACCAAGGCGGTTCTGAATCCCGGCACGGAGTTTATCTCTGCCAGGGACAAGGATGTGATTATTATCGGCGGTGGTGATACCGGTACCGACTGTGTGGCAACATCCCTGCGTCATGGCTGCAACTCGGTCACCCAGCTGGAGATCATGCCGCAATCACCTGAACAGCGTGCTGCTGACAATCCTTGGCCGGAATGGCCCAAGACCCACAAGGTGGATTATGGCCAGGAAGAGGCTGCTGCCAAGTATGGTACTGACCCCCGTACCTACCTGACCACCGCCACAAAATTTGAGGGTGATGCGAGCGGTAACCTGACTGCAGTGCATACTGTGCAGGTTAGCTGGGGCAAAAATGATAAGGGGCAGTTTGTGCCGAACCCGGTACCCGGCACCGAGCAGGTCCGTCCGGCAGGGCTGGTGCTGCTGGCCATGGGTTTCCTGGGGCCGGAACAGCCGCTGCTTGATGCGCTGGATGTTGAACGGGATGGGCGCAGCAACATCAAGGCCGACTATGAACGTTATACCACCAACCTCCCTGGTGTCTTTGCTGCAGGTGACTGCCGTCGTGGCCAGAGCCTGGTGGTATGGGCCTTTAACGAAGGCCGCGGTGCTGCGCGGGAGTGTGATCGCTACCTGATGGGTGGGACAGAACTGCCTTAGGTGAATTGAACCACTTCAATCAAAAGAGGGAGGGACCATTGGTCGCCTCCCTCTTTTATTAGCCTTGTATTAGGCATACGTGCAAAGTTTCAGTCACAGATACTTTGCAACGGTACCTTGTAGTTCTTGTAGCATGTCTTCTCGCAACGTTTTGGGGCTAAGTAATTCTGCTTCACTGCCAAAAGAAATAATCCATCGCTTAACGTCAAACCAACCTGAAGTATTCATCCAAAGCACAATAGAACCGTCGCTGTTAAGCGTAACTTTCTGATCTTTTGCCCAGATACGCTCTTGTATATAGCGGGCTTGATCTGCAGAAAAACAAATGCTGACTTCTATTGGGTCGTCGTAAACGGATCCAAATGCTTTATCAAGCAGTTCTTCTGGGCAAAAGTCATCTGGATAATTGAAGGTGTTTGGGGTCGCCTCAAGTTCTTGTATCCGTTCAACCGCAAGCGTCAGGATATCCCCAAAGTTTGAAGAGCGAATAAAAACGTACAAACCGCCGTCACGTTCAAAAAAATGTAATGGATCTATAGAGAAATGTTTGATTTTGTCATCTGAAAATGAATGGTAGGTAATGTTGCATGTTTTCTGAGACAGAATGGCATTGGCAAGAGTATCAATCAACTCTTCATTTCCTGAATAATCTTTGGTAAAACGTCCAGCAGGCACCCAAAGACTTTTAACCCGTTCAACCCGCTCACCTAACCCTTCAGGCACGAAAACAGATAGTTTTGAAAAGGCCTGCTCAATTTCGTCGCCGATCTCCGTCCCTTGAAAAAGCTTTGCATGGCTGCGCAAAAAGTGAAGTGCCACAATTTCCGACATGGTCAGGTTCATGTCAGGCACCTTCATGTCAGCTAAACGTTTCTGCTGATCACGAGCGATACTGACACGTTTGCCGCCACCCTCAAGGGGCTCTTCATGCAAAACGAAACAGAAATCATCCTGTAACGACTCCAACAGGCGATAAACCTGCCGTTTCTGAATCTCCAGTTTTTCCCCGAGTTCTTCAAGGGTTGCCCCGCATGGTTGAGAAAGCAAGG
>JAJTBI010000134.1 GCA_021286935.1 Geobacteraceae bacterium | reverse complement strand
ACGCTACCAGCAGGCGTTTCAAGCGGCTTTTTCAGTTTTTGTGCAGACCGGGTGTGGCCATGCCGTTGGCAAGACGGTTGAGTTGTCGGCACAGCGTAAAGATGGTCAGGAGATTATGATTTCCCTGTCCTTATCAGCTGTTTTTCTTAATGCCAGCTGGCATGCAGTTGGAATACTCCGTGATGTAACAGAGCTTAAACAGTATCAGGAAGAGCTACTGGAGGCCCGTCATTCTGCTGAAGCCGCCAACCGGGCTAAAAGTGAATTTCTGGCCAATATGAGTCATGAAATCCGTACGCCGATGAACGGCGTCATCGGTATGGCTCAGTTGTTGCGCTTCACCCAACCCAGCAAAGAGCAGGAAGAGTATCTGGACAATCTCGAGCTTTCTTGTAAAAACCTGCTTGAATTGATCAACGATATTCTGGATCTCTCAAAGATTGAGTCCGGTAAGCTGGAGCTGGAGTCTGCTGCTTTTTCCTTGCGCCGCTGTGTCTATGAGGTGCTGACTAATCAGGCTGCACGGGTTGAACAGAAAGGACTTCAGCTTATTGCCGATCTTGATGGGCAATTGCCGGATTTTGTGCTGGGTGATTCCTTGCGCTTTAAACAGATCCTGCTCAATTTGCTGGGGAATGCCATAAAATTCACGGAAACCGGCAGTATTACCGTTACCGGTCTGGTCGTTTCAAGGGCGGATGCAAGCTGTGTCTTCAGGCTTATGATACGAGATACCGGGATCGGCATGACTGCTGAAGCCCTGGAAAGAATTTTCAACTCCTTTGAGCAGGCAGACAGTTCAACTACCCGCATCTACGGCGGCAGCGGCCTTGGGCTCTCTATCTGTCGACGTCTTACCGAGTTAATGGGAGGACATATCTGGGCTGAGTCAGTTTTTGGAAAGGGTTCGACTTTTTTTGTTGAGTTGCCTTTCGTTATCCAGTCGCATGCTGGTGAAGAGGAACCGGCGCCTGCTGGTCTGGATATACCGGGGGGCACACGATCATTAAAAATTCTGGTTGCAGAAGATAACAAGCTGAATGCCGATACCATCATTGCCATGCTGAAGCGGATGGGACACGAGGTTGACGTTGCGTCCGATGGCTGTGAAGCGTTGGACAGGTGGCATGCCTTTGCCTTTAACTGTGTTTTGATGGATATTCAGATGCCGGTCATGGACGGGTATCTTGCGCTGGCAACCATGCGGGAGCAGGAACAAAAGATGGGGGGACATACGCCAATCATTGCTATGACTGCCCATGCCCTGCATGGGGATCGGGAACGTTTTCTGGCTGAAGGGTTCGACGGCTATGTCTCAAAGCCGGTGGATATGCAGATTTTGGCGGAAGAGCTGCGGAGAGTGACTTCGGTCTGAGAAGTTAATGGGATAGAAACAGAAAAGGACAGGCTAATATGGCCTGTCCTTTTGTTTAAGGGGTGAGCATCCCCATCCCTTTCTTGTTTTAGCGTTTGTTGCGGTGCGTCAGTGAGGCGCCAATAAAGGCCCTGAAGAGTGGATGGGGTACCAGCGGTTTTGATTTGAACTCCGGGTGGAACTGGCAGGCCAGGAACCAGGGATGATCCGGCAGCTCGATAATCTCAACCAGGTTTTTCTGCTGGTTGATCCCTGACAGCACCAGCCCTTTAGTGGTCATCATCTCGCGGAAACTGTTGTTAAATTCATAGCGGTGGCGGTGGCGTTCAGAGATGTCGGTTTCATTGTAGGCATCAAAGGCTCTGGTTCCTTTGGTAACCGTGCAAGGGCACGCCCCTAAACGCATGGTGCCGCCTTTTTTATTAACGGTCTTTTGCTCTTCCATCAGATGGATGACCGGTTCTTTACAGTCTGTTTTAAATTCTGTTGAGTTTGCCTTTTTCAGTCCGCAGACATTTCGGGCAAACTCGATTGCCGCCATCTGCATCCCCAGGCAGATGCCAAAGAACGGGATCTGTTTGCTGCGGGCATATTCAATGGCCAGAACCTTGCCTTCAGTCCCGCGTTCGCCAAATCCGCCTGGCACCAGCACGCCATCCACATCGTCCAGCCAGCCTTCTACGCCGCTTTCTTCAATCTTCTCTGCATCCACATACTTGAGGTAGACACGACAGTCATTGGCAATGCCGCCGTGGGTCAGCGCCTCTGCCAGGGATTTATAGGATTCAGTCAGGTTGACATACTTACCCACAATCGCGATCCGTACTTCGCCATGGCTGGGGTGACGCAGGGTTTCAACCACATCCTGCCAGGGGGTAAGATCCGGCTGCTTGGTCCAGATATTCAGCTTTTCAACCACCTGCTCATCCAACCGCTCTTTATTCAGGGCCAGTGGTACGGCATAGATATGCTCTGAGTCAACGGAAGGGATCACGCAGCTTTCTTCAACGTTGCAAAACAGCGAGATCTTTTTCTTCATATCCTGGGGCAGTTCACGATCACAACGGCAGAGCAGAATATCAGGCTGGATACCGATCTTGCGCAGCTCCATGACGGAGTGCTGGGTCGGCTTGGTCTTCATCTCACCGGCAGTGCGGATGTACGGTACCAGGGTCACATGCACATACAGGGTGTTACCTGCTCCACGATCAAATCGAAACTGACGGATCGCCTCAAGGAACGGCAGTGATTCAATGTCGCCCACGGTGCCGCCCACTTCAACGATGGCAACATCAGCACCTTTGGCGTTTTCAACGATCTTGCTCTTGATCTCATCGGTGATATGGGGGATGACCTGCACGGTGCCACCCAGGTAGTCACCGCGACGCTCCTTGTCGATGACTGAAAAATAGACCTGGCCGGTGGTAAAGTTGCTTTTCTTGGAAAGCCTGGCAGAGGTGTAACGTTCGTAGTGCCCCAGATCAAGGTCGGTCTCTGCGCCGTCATCGGTTACAAATACCTCGCCATGTTGGAAGGGGGACATGGTGCCGGGGTCTACGTTAATGTAAGGGTCCAGCTTCTGCATGGTAACCCGCAGGCCCCGTGCCTCAAGCAACGCCCCAAGCGAGGCGGCTGCCAGACCTTTACCGATGGATGATACAACGCCACCGGTGATAAAGATAAACTTGGTTTTCATGGAAAGAGACTCCTGATCTTTTGCTCGTGCAGTCATGGTTATCCTTGTTTTAGCCGTTCTTTAGCCTTGTTCAGGTCTTCAGGAGTATCAACTCCCAGTGATTCAAATTCTGTTTCCACCACCCTGATCCTGATGCCGTTTTCCAAAGCCCGTAACTGCTCAAGTTTTTCTGAAAGTTCAAGAAAGGTTTGGGGCATGGCGGCATATTCAAGCAGGAAATCACGTTTGAATACGTACAACCCCACATGTTTAAAACAGAGTAGTCGGCCCGAGGCAAAGGCTTCATCTTTCAAATCCTGCCATTTATCCCGGAAAAAGGGGAGGGGAGAGCGGGAGAAGTAAAGTGCGTAGCCGTTGTTGTCAGTCACCACCTTGACGACGTTGGGTGAAAGAAAGTCATGCAGGCATCTGACACGGCTTTTAAGGGTGCCCATCTTCAAATCCGGATTGTTCAGAAACGGTTCTATGGCCTGATCGATCATGGCTGGTTCAATCAGCGGTTCATCACCTTGTACATTGACAATGATATCAGCCTCAAGCCCGTGGGCCACCTCTGCCAGCCGGTCGGTACCGGTTTCATGGCTTGTTGAGGTCATGATCGCCTCGCCGCCGATCTGGTGAATTGCATCGGCAATCCTGCGGTCATCAGTGGCGACAATAGCCCGTGAGACCAGCGATGCCTTGAGGGTCTGTTCGTAGACATGTTGAATCATCGGCTTCCCGGCCAGATCGGCCAAGGCCTTGCCGGGGAAACGGGTAGATCCGTAACGGGCTGGAATGATGGCAACAATGTGCATGGTTATACATCCAAGGGCAAGGGTGAAGGGGCAAGTGGCAAGAAAGTACAGAAGTTAGATGCCGCTGCTCCTAAAAAGCAAGCATGGAAAATACTCTCAAGCGGCGGGACTGTCAAGGTCTCAGGAGGCGCGACGTTGGCCCTGTACAATGCTGTTGCGCCAGTTAAAGGCGTCAAGCTGAGCAGCCAGCAGTTGATCAAGACTGATGGATAAGGAATCAAGCAGTTCCTGAACGGCAACAAAATCCGTTTTTTCCAGTTTTTCTGCCAAATGCAGCAGCTTACCCAGCTGACCTTCACGTCTCAGCAGGGCATCAGCCATGTCTTCAGACAGGTTCAGGCTCTCCACAACATGCTCCATGGTGGTTTCATAGAGGGCATCCAGCAGGGAGAGGATGCCGGTCAGGAAGGCTGTTTCAACAAGGTCGCTGGTGCGGCTCTGTCCGGTGCGCTGCATCATCAGCAGTTCCATCAGCCGTCCCCGTACCGCAGCCATTTCAAGCAAAGGCGAGTTCAGACCACGGTCATCCTTGCCGGCAAACAGGGCCAGCTGCACCCAGCGCCGCAGGTGGTTGATCCCCAGAATCATGATGGCATGACGGATATTCTTGATCTTCTCCCGCAGGCCGATCATGACGGAATTAACCAGTTTCAGCAGGTTAAAGGTCAGGCTGGGGTTCTCCCGGAAGGTTTCTTCTACCTCATCAATGTCCCAGTCCTCATTCAGCTGCTGCAGAAGCTTCATCATAGCGATGCCGGAAGGGTCAATCCGTTTCTGGCCGATAATGACCGGTCGTTCAAAAAAGTAGCCCTGAAACAGCTCAAATCCGCATTTCAGGCACTGCTCAAACACCTCTACGGTTTCAACCCGTTCCGCCAGCAACTGTACCGGAAATTTACGCAGATTTGCCGCAATGGTGGGCAGTTCAAGCGGGTCGGTGGCCATGATATCTACCTTGACAATATCCACCATTTTATAAAAAGCTGAATGTTCCGGTGCATAGACGTGGTCATCCAGGGCGATTTTGAAGCCCATGGATTTTAATTCACTGCAGCGCAGGCGGACATTATCGTCAAGATCAATGTTTTCAAGGATTTCAAGCACTGATTGTTCAATCGGTAGCAGCTCAAGCATTTCGGAGTGCAACACCCCGGATGTTATATTCAGAAACCCGAACTTATCCCCTAATACATCCTGTAGACCAAAGTCAGACAAGGCACTGGAGATAACCGATGCAGACGCCTGGGCCTGACTCTCAAACTGGGCAGTCGTATGGTGACTGGCTGCCCTGAAGAGCAACTCATAGCCAAAGATCTGCTGTTTGACATCCAGAATCGGCTGGCGACCAATAAAAAATTTGAGTTCAGGTTCCATGGCCATACTGTATACCATACATAACGAGGCTTAAAGGCACAATTTAAGTGTTTCAGCCGCTATTTTCTCCAGCGGTAGGACTTTGTCGACACCACCCTGCTTGATAGCTTCATTGGGCATGCCAAAGACCACACAGGTGGCCTCATCCTGAGCGATGGTCTTTGCACCGGCATCGTGCATCTCCTTCATGCCGTGGGCGCCGTCGTCCCCCATGCCGGTCAGGATTACACCTACGGCGTTCTTTCCGGCATAACGGGCTGCCGAGCGAAACAAGACATCAACAGAAGGGCGATGGCGTGAAACCAGCGGGCCGTCTTTCACCTCAACATAGTAACGGGCACCACTGCGCTTGAGCAGGGTATGCTTGTTGCCCGGTGCAATCAAAACATGCCCACGGACCACAGAATCATTATTTTCTGCCTCTTTAACGGTCACCTTACAGATACTGTTCAGCCGTTTGGCAAAGGCTGCGGTAAAGTTCTCCGGCATATGCTGGACAATCACGATACCGGGTGTGTCTTCCGGAAGCATCTGCAGAAAGACAGAAAGCGCCTCAGTCCCACCTGTTGAAGCCCCGACCATTACCACTTTTTCGGTAGTCATGATCATGGCATTGGTATTGGGGGCCTCCATGATGACATCGGCGGTGTATTTGGGGGTTACCTCACGGATCACCCGCTGCGGTTTGATCCTGGCCGCTGCTGCTGCCTTGATGCTATCGCAGATTCTGATGCGGGATTCCTCGATAAACTGTTTGGTCCCCATTTTGGGCTTGGTGATAATATCTACCGCTCCGTATTCAAGGGCTTTTAACGCGGTTTCGCTGCCACTTTCCGCCAGACTGGAACACATCACCACCGGAATCGGGTGCTGAGACATCAGTTTCTGCAGAAAGGTAATGCCATCCATACGGGGCATCTCGACATCAAGGGTGATCACATCCGGCACCTGTTCCGAGATCCTTTGCACTGCGACGATCGGGTCCTGAGCCATGCCGATCACTTCTATGCCAGGGTCACTGGAAAGGATGTCTGACAGGGTTTGACGTACCAGTGCAGAGTCGTCAACAATCAGAACTTTTATCTTGTTTGACATGGTTTTAGTCCTTGCGGTAGACGGTGTTGGCAACCTGCGTAAA
>JAJTBI010000133.1 GCA_021286935.1 Geobacteraceae bacterium | reverse complement strand
CGCCTGGGGTGTGGGTGGTTTTGTACTGGTGCAGGCTGCAGACAAGATCAAGGCCATGCCCAACGGCAACACGAACGCTTTTATCGCTGCCGGTATATTGCTGGCCTGCGGTGCTGCTCTGAGCGTCTTTCTGGCTGACAAGAAGAAGGCGGTTGCCGGCGAAGCAGAACCTTCCCGCTGGCAGGAGTTCTGGGCCGAATTTTCTCTGGGCTTCAAGGTGTTCCTCGGTTTTGAGGCACCTCAGGTCCGCGCGCCCCGTAACTGGGATGCCATAGAAAAGGGTCGCGCCTAGCAGATACTGTCAGATAGACACAAAAGAAGCCCCGCTCTGTCGGGGCTTCTTTTGTTTGACTGCCACTTTTTCAGGTGTAGAGTTATGATGCTATGCACGTAATTTCAATGCCAAATCAAGAGTGATAGCTAGGCGGCGAGGATTGAGGCGACGAAGGCGTACAGGTAGTACGTTGAGGAGCCGAAGACGAGCCAACGAAGGTAGCGCCTTGAGTTGACATTGGAACAAGGAGAACGGTATGGATCGTCCCATGATTGATCATATGCTGAATCCCGCCAGCTACCCTGACCCCACTACTGCGGTTGTGCATCTGCAGACTCACATCTCCCATCTCTTCATGACAGACCGGTATGTCTACAAGATCAAAAAGCCGGTGGACTTTGGGTTTCTTGATTTTACCTCCCTTGAAAAGCGCCGGTTTTACTGCCACGAAGAAGTACGTCTCAATCGTCGCCTGTCCCCTGAGATTTATCTGGATGTGGTCTCGCTCTATCAAGGTGCTGATGGCCTGCCCACGTTTCATGCCGATGGACCGATTATTGAGTACGCGGTCAAGATGCGCAGGATGCCGCAGGAACGGATGATGTCCCGGCTGCTGGAACAGGGTGAGGTAACTGAAGCTGACATTGATGCCATAGCAAAGAAGGTGGCGCTGTTCCATGGTGGTGCCGCGCTGGGGAACGGTATCGCTCTATTTGGCACGGTGGAGGCGATCCGCAGTAACTGGCTGGAGAATCTGCGACAGACAGTGCCCTATTGCGGACGTACCCTGACAGAACAACAGCATGCTCAGATTGCGGAGTTGGCATTACAGCGTTTAGACCAGGATGCATCGCTGTTTCAAAGTCGCCTGCAGCAAGGCTTTATCCGTGAATGTGATGGTGATCTGCATACGGAAAACATCTGTCTGGATGGGCAGGTACATATCTTTGATTGTATCGAGTTCAATGAAAAGTTCCGTTACAGCGACACCGCTGCTGATGTGGCGTTTCTGGCAATGGACCTTGAAAATCATGGCCGCCGCGATCTGGCAGAGTTGTTTGTTAGGCGTTACGAATTTTATAGTGGGGATGCTGGTCTACGGCAGGTTTTGCCGTTGTATCTGGCTAACCGGGCCTTTGTACGGGGCAAGGTGGAGAGCTTTCGGCTGGATGACCCGCTGATTGCGGAGGAACAGAAAACAGCAGCTGCAGTCCGTGCACAGCGTTTTTTCCGGCTTGCCCGAGGCTACCTGCTGCGTGAACAGTTACCCCGGATTCTGTTTCTTACCTGTGGTCCAACCGGTTGCGGCAAGACCGCCCTGGCTGATGAGCTGGCTTTCCAGTTGGGACTGGCGCATTTCTCTTCGGATCTGGAGCGGAAGCGTCTGGCCGGAGTTGCTGTTACTGAGCGGAACGCAGCAATCTACAGCCCAGCCTGGCATCAGGCTACCTATGATCGCCTGTTTGAGCTGGCCAGTCAGTACCTGATGTCAAACTCCAGTCTGATTCTGGATGCAACGTTTCTTCAACGACGGGGCCGGGAGCGTTTCACAAGGCTTGCTGCGGAGTCCGGTGCCAAGGTGGTTATTCTCCAGCTATCCTGCCCTGATGAGCTGGTCAGGCAGCGCCTGGAACAACGGCAGGCCAGGGGGGATTCGGCTTCTGACGGTACCTGGCAGGTCTTTCAGCAGCAGATGAAGTCTGCTGAGCCGCCAACAGCGGATGAAGGACTGGTAATCAACCTTGACGCAACTTCAGCACCGGTTGTCATGGTTGAGGAGATCCTTGATAGACTTAGCCAAGTACAATCAAAAACGGGTTGGTAATCCCCTCTGCTGTCAGAAAGTCCTGCACCCCATCACGTCCGCTGGATAAACGGTTGCTCAGCTGATATTCACGTTCAATCCAGACCAGCCACGGTAACGATCCTATGATTGAAAATCCGTAAACTGTTTCCATTTGTTTCAGGGTGGCTTCCTCCAGCTCCCGTCCGATTTCCTGTGGTGTTGCTGCATAGTGGGTCGGAAAAGACACTGCTGATCGATCAAGTGACTCCATAAAGGCCTGTTTTTCCTGGCTGCCAAGCGAGGCAAAATCAGCAATACACCAATCCGGTTCTTTAGTGGCAAGCAGCGACCGGCAGGAAAGAGGGCGTGATGCATAGATGCCGCAGGCGCCATCTGGATTGAGGAAAGGGCATGGCCCTGCTTCTGAACGGTAGGTACGCAGCCATTCCTTGAGGCTTGCAGAGCTAGTTGCCGCCTTTTGTATACGTGGTATTTGAGCTTGCAGCTGTTCTTGCTGTTGCTGATTCAGCGTACGAGCCACTAGCAGCGCTTCCGGGAAGGTGCAGTTGACCACCAGCGAACAGCAGCCGCTGCAGCCTTTGCCGCAGTGTATGGCTCCACCCCGTTGGCGGTATTCGGAGCTCCAGGCCGTACAAAGTTGATCAAAAAACAGCTGCCGCTGCCGCAAATCATCGATAAGCTGGTTCATCATGCTGATAGGTCACTTTCTCTGATTTTTTTCGAAATGATACGTTGTCAGGATCAACTCCGCAACGGGAACCCTTGTTCTTACTTTTAATTGGGTTATAGTAACAGCAGTCCAGTGCAGGAGGGTGTCATGAACGGCTATTATGTCCCGGTAGGGGTTGAGAGCATTGAACCTGATCTTTTTCCTGATGTGGCACTCTACCTGCGCAGCGGTAGCAATTATGTGCTGTACAAAAGCCATGGCCGGAACTTTTCTAAGCAGGATGCGGTGCGGTTGACCGGCAACAGTATTGAATTTCTGTATGTGAGCCCCAGCGATATGGAGGTTATTACCCGGTATTTAGAGGAAAATGCCGAACGCCTGCTGCAGGATGATCGATTTGACAGCAGGACCAAGGGCAAGATCATTTACCAGACCTCAATCAACTTTGTGGGGGATATCTTTCAGAATCCCAAAAAAGTTGGTGATTTTGACCGTAGTAAAAAGCTGATGGAAAACCTGCTGATGTATCTTTCCAGTGATCATGATGCCCTTTCCTCGCTTGAGACGGTCATGACACACAACTACCATACCTTTGTGCACAGTTTGCAGGTGACGGCCCTGTCAGTGCTGGTGCATGCCGAGGCCTACAACCTTGCCCATGATGAGCTGGTGGATGTGGGGATCGGTACGTTGCTGCATGATTTTGGCAAGACCTTTACTCCTCAGCAGATTTTGAACAAAACAGGCAAGTTGACCGAGGATGAAATTGCCATTATCAAACGCCATCCTGCTGAAGGATACGCGTCCTGAAGGAAAATACCCGCTTGAACGAGACCTCTCTGGCTATTATCCGTGATCACCATGAGCGGGTGAACGGTAACGGCTACCCCCGTGGCCTCAAACGGGCAGAAATATCACGCAGTGCCCAGGTCGGCGGCCTCTGCGATATCTACTGTACACTGACCATTGATCGCAACGGTCGTGCCGCCCTGCCGCCGTACCTGACCATTCAGGTCATGCGGCAGGAGATGAAGGATGCCTTTGATGAACGTCTGCTCGGTATTCTTGAAGGAATTACCTGTGCAGAAGACGTCCAACAGCTGGTTCTATAGGCTTTGGCAGATTAGCGCCAGACGACGTTGCCAAAATTCCGTTTGGGGGGGCGCTGGTAGCGGACCGCCGGTTTGCCCAGCAGCATGGCGTAGCTCGGTTGGTGTCCTTCCGGCAGCCCCAGTGCATCCCGCAATGGTTGCCAGCTTTCGCAGGCATACTGGAAATAACCGGCCCAGCAGGTTCCAATCCCATAGGCCGGGGCCGCCAGATCAAGGTATGACAGGGCGATCAGGCCATCCACCGCGCCCAGTGAGAAATCTTTGTGGGCATGGGTCAACACCAGATGCGGCGCCTTGCGGCTGATCGGATCATTGCCTTTGTCCCATGACTTGATCATACCCTCGAAATTGATTTTCAGCCCTGCGGGAGATGTCTGATTTGTCAGGTGCCGCATCCAGTCCACCACTAATCCTGACAGGCGACGCAGTTCATCCGTATCGTAGATCACCAGCCACTGCAGCTCCTGGCAGTTCATGCCGGTAGGGGCGTAGCGCATCAGGTCCAGCAGTTCCTGCAACGTTTCCCGTTCAACCGGTTCCGGGCTGAAACGTCTGATGGAACGTCGCATCCGCAGGTGATGGGCAAACTGCTCCTTGGGGATAGGGGCATGCAGAGCCGGGTAGGTCGTTGGATCAAGCCGCGGATCTTCTACGGTTATGGCTGCAGTGGGGCAGACCGCCTCGCAGTGACCGCAGATGATGCAGCGCTCAGCTCCATCATCGCAAAAACGGGGAAAGCTGCCGTCCGGCAGGCGGATGATCCGCAGCGGGCAGGTGGCAGCGCATTCACCGCAACAGGTGCAGTCGGCATGGTTTACCTTCAGTCTTGGCATAACAACCTCGCTTGAAGCTGATTTCCTGATGCAGAGAATTGCATTCTGTCATATCATGCCGTTTGATACAACCTTGGGAGAATCAGCTATGCATGAAAAAATCTACGTTATTGGACACCGTAATCCGGATACCGATTCCATCGCTTCTGCCATTGCCTATGCAGCCTTTCGTCAAAGTCTTGGGCACAACAATGTTGTTGCTGCCATGGCCGGGCAGCCCAACCCCCAGACCAGCTATATCCTGAAACGGCTGGGGATTGATCCACCCACCTATCTGGCTGATGTCCATCCCAAGGTACGGGATGTGATCAGTCGTAGTCCGGTGACCGCCCCCACGGATCTGCCACTGAAAGATGCCCTTGAACTGTTCCACCGCCATGCCATCAGGGTGCTGCCGGTGGTTGATCACGAGCGCAAGCCCCAAGGGGTGGTCTCTCTGCTCAAGCTGTCGGAAAAATATCTGGTGGCCGGCACTGATCGGCGGCGCGGGGTTGATAGCAGTCTGGCAGCCCTGGCCCGTTGTCTGGAGGCCACGGTGCTGTGCGGTACGCCTGCTGATCAGATGGAACACCTGCACCTGTTCATTGGTGCCATGACTGAAGAATCATTCAGTAAGCGGATTGATGGCTATGATCCGTCCAGCCTGCTGATCATGACCGGTGACCGCCCTTCGATCCAGCAATCAGCCATTGAATCCGGCGTGCGGCTGCTGGTGATCACCGGCGGCCTGCCGGTGCGTGATGACCTGTTGCTTGTGGCAAAAGAGCGTGGTGTTACGGTCTTTTCAACCCCTCATGATACCGCCACAGCAGCCTCGCTGGCCCGGCTCTCCACACCACTGGCCTGCTTTGTGGATCAGAAGTTTGAGCGGATCGGCGTGATGGAATCGGTGGAACATCTACGCCTGAAGCTGCTACATTCCGGCGAACCGGCCGTGATTGCGGTGGAAGAGGATGGCAGCATCGCCGGGGTAGCCACCAAATCATCCCTGTTGACCCCGCTGCCCTATGCCCTGATCCTGGTGGACCATAATGAACTGACCCAGGCGGTGCCCGGTGCAGAATCTGTTGAGATCCTGGCGGTGATTGACCACCACAAACTGGGTAACCCTCCCACCAATCAGCCTATCACCTTTATGGCAGCTCCGGTGGGCAGCACCTGCTCCATTGTGGCCTCGCTCTACCGCGAACGGGGGATGGAGCCGGAACAGCCGATCGCCGCCCTGCTGCTGGCAGGGATCATGTCTGATACCGTCATCCTTAAATCTCCCACCACCACGTCTCGCGATCGTGAACTGGTGGCCTGGCTGGAGCCGATTGCCGGGCTTGAACATGCAGCCTTTGGCAAGGATATCTTTGCATCGTGCAGTGGTTTTTCTGCCCATGCCACCCTTGAAAAAGCGGTGCGGGCAGACTTTAAAGAGTTTACCGCCGGTGATACCCTGTTTGGAGTCGGTCAGGTAGAGGTGGTTGGGTTTGATGAGTTCTATGAATTGAAGGACCAGTTATGGGACGTATTACGTCAGGTAAAGCAGGCTGATAAGCTTGATTTGGCTGGTTTAATGGTCACCGACATCTACAGCGAAACCACCCTGTTTCTGGCAGAGGGCAAGAACGAGCTGGCCCACCTGATGGGCTACCCACAGGTTGAGCCACACCTGTATGAACTGAAAGGGGTCATGTCCCGCAAGAAGCAGATGGTGCCCCACCTACTGAAGGTCTTGGGGGCGCTGTAGTCTCAATTTCAACTCAAGGCGATATCTGTGTTAGCTCGTCTTTG
>JAJTBI010000132.1 GCA_021286935.1 Geobacteraceae bacterium | reverse complement strand
AGATATTCAAGCACCTGATTTAGAAACAAAAATAGCAATTCTCAAGAAAAAAGCTGATAGCAATAAAATACAACTGCCTGATGATGTTGCCTACTTTCTCGCATCAAGTGACACACGTAATATCAGAGAGCTTGAAGGTATGCTGATTCGATTGGGCGCCTACAGCAGTCTGCAACATATTCCAATCACCCTGTCCATGGCAAAAAACAACCTGAAAGATATCCTGATTGATAAACGAAAAGAAATCACAGTTGAGCTGATTCAGAAAACTGTTGCAGATCATTTTGGACTAAAAATAGCTGACTTAAAGTCTGAAAAACGTCTAAAAGCCTTTGTCCAGGCTCGCCAGATTGCTATCTGGCTCTGCCGCGATATGACAACGGCATCCTATCCAGACATTGGCGCCAGATTCGGTGGTAAAGATCACTCCACGGTTATTCACGCTGCCAAAAAAATCGAAAAATTGCTGGCTGATGATCCTAACCTACTAAAAACAATAGATGAATTAAAGGAAACAATACTCCGCTAACAGTTATTACCAATACCCTGTGTATACAACTGTTGATAGCTGTGGGAAGAATCGTACCTGTTCATAAGTTACCTTAACTCAGGTCACTAATCAACAAGCCGAATAAGATATAAAATTTATCATTCTAATATGTTAAAAGTTTTACACGCTTTCCACAGGCCTAATAATAACAATAAAGACTTTAAAGAATTAAATAATACAATCTATTGGAATTTAAAACCAAGGAGTCTGACATGAACTTCATAATCGAAAGAGACACCTTTTTAAAGGCGTTGCAAAAAGTGCAGGGGATTGTCGAAAAGCGGACATCAATGCCGATTCTCTCCAATATTTTGATTGAAGCTCAAGGAGACTCACTTGAGATACTTGCAACGGACCTGGAAGTAGGTCTTAAAGGCAGCTATCCGGCAAAAGTTGAAACAGAAGGCCGAATTACGGTTGGTGCAAAAAAACTGTATGAAATTGTAAAAGAACTGCCAAATCAGGAAATTACCTTTATATCAAAAGAAAATGACTGGGTAGAAATAACCTGCGGTAAGGTTAGATTTAACATTGTTGGATTACCGTCGGATGAATTTCCAACCGTAGCATCGGTAAAAGAAGCACAACTACTTGAACTTGAAGCATCTTTACTCAGGAAAATGATTGAAAAAACCTCTTACGCCATCTGTAATGATGAAACAAAATACAACTTGAATGGTATCTTTACCAGGGTTGAACAGACTGAAAACGGTCAGGTTTTAAAGATGGTTGCGACCGACGGGCATCGCTTGTCAATTGCATCAGGCGCATTTACTGGAACAGCTAACCCCGAGCTTTTAAAAGGAGTTATTCTTCCTAAAAAGGGTATCTACGAGATCAAGAAAATAACTGATGAAGGTGATGGACTGCTGCAATTCGGTTTTGTTGACAGTAGCGCCGTACTTAAAAAAGGTGATACCACACTGGTAATGCGACTGGTTGATGGCGAGTTCCCAGACTACACACGGGTCATCCCTGCGGCAAATGATCAGATTGTTAAGGCACCCCGGGAAGAACTTATCCATGCTGTGAGGCGGATGGCCATTCTGTCCAGTGAGAAATTCAAGGGAATCATGCTGGAGATCGAAGAAAACGGCGTAAAGATATCATCAAGTAATCCTGAACTTGGTGATGCAATGGAAGAACTGGATGTGCAGTATGATGGCAACCCGTTTTCGGTCCGTTTTAATGCACGTTATCTGCTTGATGTTCTCATGGTATCTGAAAGTCAGTATGTGCTGATGAAATTTAAAAACGAACTCTCGCCTTCGATTGTAACACCAGATTCAGATGATGGACTTTTAGCGGTTATCATGCCAATGAGGCTCTAGTAAGACGTGTTTGTAAAACAGGTATGGCTTGAACAGTACCGCAACATACAAACAGCCAGTATTAAGCCGGCACGGCACTTGACCGTCCTGTATGGCTTTAATGGTCAGGGTAAAACCAATTTTTTGGAATCAGTATATCTACTTGGTAATGCTCGACCTTTTCGTTCAGCAAAGGTGCCGGACCTCATCTGTCATGGCACCAGGACAGCAGCTGTTCGTGGATTGATATTTTCAGCAGGTGTTGAAAGTGACATTTTACTTCGGCTGGAGCAACATACCCGCCGGGTAACAGTTGATGGTAAGGCTGTACAACGTGCAGCTGACCTGCATGGAAGGCTGGCAGTAGTTATCTTTTCGCCTGATGATACCGCCATGGTCAAGCTGGGACCAGAGACCAGGCGACGCTATCTGGATCGATCACTCTATGCCAGCGATGCAGGTTTTCTGCAGGAGTATCACAGCTATTACCGGATTCTCAAACAACGCAATGCCCTGCTAAAGACTAATCAAACGGAAGGGCTCGATCTCTGGACAGAACAGTTGGCAACAGCTGGCAGTAGGTTAATGGGCCATCGGCAACGCTATGCGGACCGGCTTAATCACCTGCTTCAGCAAAAGTATCAGCAGATAGCTGGAGAGCAGGAAAAAGTATCGCTTGTCTACCAGCCTGATGTACCCTGCGAAACAGAAGATGCCAGGGCGGAAGCATTACGAACAGTACTGAATAACCAGCGAGAACATGATCTGCGCTACAAAACCACCGGTAGAGGACCACATCGGGATGACCTCGCTTTTTTAATCGGAGGCAGACCCCTGAAAGGCTTTGGTTCCCAAGGACAGCAACGCAGCTTTGTACTGGCACTGAAAATGGCAGAACTGGACCATCTTCAGGAAACTTTTGGTGAGATGCCGGTGCTGTTACTTGATGATATCGCTTCTGAACTGGACCGGGAGCGGATGACGAACCTGCTGAGCTACGTACGGCAGCGGGAGGTCCAGGTATTGATTACAACAACCGACGTAACTCCTTTTCTTCCGGCACTGCAGCAGGACAGCAAACTATTCCGGGTTGACGAAGGTAGATTGACGTACGAAGGAAATGGAACACCATGAGCGAGCTTGAACAGAACGGAACAGTAGCATCAAACGAATACGGAGCTGGTAGCATCAAGGTCCTTGAAGGGCTTTCAGCAGTACGGAAACGCCCGGCCATGTATATCGGCTCTACTGCCAGTGCAGGTTTGCACCACCTGGTCTATGAAATAGTTGATAACTCAATTGACGAAGCCCTGGCCGGACACTGTAATGATGTCACCGTCACTATCAACACTGACGGATCAGTAACCGTGGTGGATAACGGACGTGGTATCCCTACTGACATGCACCCCACCGAAGGACGTTCAGCAGCCGAGGTCGTGCTGACTGTGCTGCATGCCGGGGGTAAGTTTGATAATGACTCCTACAAGGTCTCGGGTGGTCTGCATGGTGTGGGTGTCTCCGTGGTTAACGCCCTGTCCAAATGGTTGGAACTGGAGATACGGCGTGATGGCAAAATATGGCGGCAATCTTACCGCCGTGGTGAGCCTCAGGCTCCCCTTGAGGTCACCGGTAACACACGGCGGCGTGGTACTAAAGTCACTTTTATGCCAGACGAGGAAATCTTTGAGACCACAGAATTCTCCTTTGATGTTCTTTCCCAGCGCCTACGTGAGCTGGCATTCCTGAATGCCGGGGTTCGGATCAAGATAAATGACGAACGGACTGACGGGAAATCCCATGATTTTTTCTATGAAGGCGGAATCAACTCCTTTGTAGAATACCTCAACCGGGCCAAGACGCCGTTGCACCAGAAACCGATCTACTTCAAAGGGGAAAAAGGCGGTGTGGAGATGGAAGTCTCCATGCAGTACAACGACACCTACGATGAAAAGATCTTCAGCTTTGCCAACAATATCAACACCCACGAAGGTGGTACCCACCTGGCAGGTTTCAAGGCGGCCCTGACCCGCACCATGAACACCTATGCAGCCGGTAATAACCTGACCAAAAATGCCAAGGTAGCTATTTCAGGTGATGACCTGCGTGAAGGGATGACCTGCGTCATCTCGGTCAAGATCCCCCAACCGCAGTTTGAAGGTCAGACCAAGACCAAGCTGGGTAACTCGGAAGTCAAAGGCTATGTTGAATCGCTCTTAAATGAAAAACTGGCGGTTTATCTGGAGGAAAACCCCCAGGTGGCCAAGCGGATTCTGGAAAAATCCATTGAAGCAGCCCGTGCCCGTGAGGCAGCCCGCAAAGCCCGTGACCTGACCCGTCGTAAAGGAGCCCTTGATCTTGGCGGCCTACCTGGAAAACTGGCCGACTGTCAGGAAAAAGATCCGGCCCTGTGCGAACTGTATCTGGTCGAGGGTGACTCTGCAGGTGGTTCTGCAAAACAGGGCCGTGACCGTCGCTTTCAGGCGATCCTGCCGCTGAAGGGCAAGATCCTCAACGTTGAAAAGGCCCGTTTTGACAAGATGCTCTCCTCACAGGAGATCCGTACCCTGATCACCGCCATGGGCACCGGTATCGGCAAGGATGACTTTGACATTGCCAAGCTGCGCTACGGACGGATCATTGTCATGACTGACGCCGACGTGGACGGTTCCCACATCCTGACCCTGCTGCTGACCTTCTTCTACCGCAACATGCAAGAACTGATCGAGCGTGGTCACCTCTACATTGCTCAGCCGCCACTCTACAAGGTGAAACGTGGCAAAAAAGAACTGTATCTGCGTAACGAAGCAGCCCTGCAGACCTTCCTGTTGGAGGAAGGAGCTGAAGAACTGATCCTGAACATGGAAAAAGGCGATCGTTCTTATATCGGTAAACAGATCATTCCGGTGGTGCGCCAACTGATCGAGTGGCGCGCCCTGTTTGAAAAAGTGGTTAAAAAAGGAATCCCGGGTGAGCTGCTTGACCTCCTGCTCAGGGCTGGTGTTCAGCCGGGCATAGAAGAAATTGCCGGGCTTGAATCATACCTCGGCATCATGCAAGGGCTGGAGGATGATTGTGATTACCAGACTGATGAAGATCGGGTAACCTTCAGGATCGGCAATCTGCGTTCCGTGATTGACAATCAGACGCTTGGGGTACTTGCCAGCCACGAATATGAACTGCTGGTAGAGTCAAACCGGAAAGTTACAGAGTTGATGGCAGGTGGACTGGCCCGTCTTGAAGAAAACGGCAAAGGGCTCCTTGAGACCAGCCGTCATGAAGAACTGCTGGCCTACTTCCTTGAATACGCCAAAAAAGGTCTGGCTATCCAACGGTACAAAGGCCTGGGCGAGATGAACCCGGAGCAGCTCTGGGAAACCACCATGAACCCGGACAACCGGATTTTGTTGCAGGTCAAGATTGAGGACGTGGTTGAGGCTGATCAAATTTTTACGGTTTTGATGGGTGATCAGGTTGAGCCACGCAGAGAGTTTATTGAACTGAATGCCCTGAATGTGGTTAATCTCGACGTCTAATTTTGTAGGTGTAGGTTTTATCAATTAGTCAAATTTTGGTCCCATAACCTTAAAAAATTCCATAAAAATTAAATTGACCTAACAAAAATGCCTGGTAAATCACCAGGCATTTTTGTTAGGTCAAAGTCTTAACTCAACGCGTTACATAAAATGTCATTAGTATTTTCTCTTTGCTCAATAATGAGAGAGAAAGATAGGGTGGCGCAGGCTACAAAGTCAAATGGGTAATATCGATAATAGCGGGCGTTGTGATTGTAAAAACAGATGCATAAAAAGGGAGTACTGACAAACTTAATTTATAAGCACTCTAATGGCATGCTAAAAGTCTACCGTTAGAGTGCTTATAAATAGCACGTCATTTTTTTAAAGCCTTCGTAATATTTGCAGCGGTTTCTCTGACAGCATTTTCATATCCTGTTTCAGAAGACATTGGGTGCGCAGCAGAGCTACCTTGAACATTAAATGCAGTGAGAATTTTATCAGACATAGAGTCTTTTAAAAGAACTTCCGCCTCAACAGAGCTAGGCCCAGCCATTACACCAAGCATGAGTCTTGCCGCGTTTGAAACGATCTTTGCGTCGGTTACACTAACTTCGAGACTGTAGTCAGCCTTGTTTGGAGAAAAAACTGAGCTTTTAAAAACGCCTTGAGAAACGAGCATGCTATACAATTTGTCTTTTAACGCTGCGACAATATTTTCAGTATCTTCTTGCGAACCTTTACTGTTTAAGGACTTAACACTAATTGAAACAGATTTATCACTCTGAAGTTGGTCAGTTAACGGCTGTTTTATAACCACATTTCCTGACGAGCTACAGGCTGACAACATAAAACAAGAAAACATCAATAAAAACAAACTCTTCACATTAAACACCACTTCACCTCCGTAGATTTGCGCTTTAATATTCACGCATAATATTTGCATAAATAATATATTCACTTTTTCTAATGTCAACACAACAAGCTACTTTTTTATTATCTGACTCTCATTGAAATCTACCGCTGCACAGAGAAATGACGGAACAGACCTGCCATAGCCAGCCACACGGCCGGCCTGTTGTCTTGACAGCACCGGTCGGTTCACCTATAGAATGAGGCTGCTTATCCTCAGGGCGGGGTG
>JAJTBI010000131.1 GCA_021286935.1 Geobacteraceae bacterium | reverse complement strand
CTGCAGGGTAGATACCAAGTTCGGCAATCTGACGGGAAAGAACGGTTGTTGCATCCAAGTGGGCAAACGCCGTTGCCGGAGCCGGGTCAGTCAAGTCGTCAGCAGGCACGTAGATAGCCTGAACCGAGGTGATGGAACCTTTCTTGGTTGAGGTAATACGCTCTTGCAATTCACCCATCTCGGTTGCCAGCGTAGGCTGGTAACCAACCGCAGAAGGAATCCGGCCCAGAAGGGCGGAAACTTCGGAACCGGCCTGGGTAAAGCGGAAGATGTTATCAATGAACAGCAGCACGTCCTGATTCTCTTCGTCACGGAAGTACTCAGCAACGGACAGAGCGGTCAGAGCAACCCGTGCACGGGCACCTGGGGGCTCGTTCATCTGGCCATACACCAGAGCGGCCTTATCAAGAACGCCGGACTCTTTCATCTCCATCCAGAGGTCGTTACCTTCACGGGTACGCTCACCAACACCGGCGAACACGGAGTAACCACCGTGCTGCTTGGCGATGTTATTGATCAGCTCCATAATCAGAACGGTCTTGCCAACGCCGGCACCACCGAACAGACCGATCTTACCGCCCCGTGCATAGGGAGCAAGCAGGTCAACAACCTTGATACCGGTGGTAAAGGCTTCAACCTTGGTGGACTGGTCTTCAAAGGCAGGAGCTTCACGGTGGATACCGTACTCTTTTTCGTTGCCGATCGGACCCATTTCGTCAACAGGCTCACCGATCACGTTCATGATCCGGCCCAGGGTCTTACGACCAACCGGTGCACAGATCTGCTTACCGGTATCGATAACAGCCTGACCACGCTTGAGGCCGTCGGTGGAGTCCATGGCGATGGTACGCACAGAGTTCTCACCCAGATGCTGTGCAACTTCAAGCACCAGGTTGTTCTCACGGTCATCAATGGCCGGATTGGTCACTCTCAGGGCGTGATAAATCTCCGGCAACTTACCGGGCTCAAACTCGACGTCAATAACTGCGCCGATAACCTGTGAAATTTTACCGATATTTTGACTCATGGAACCATGTCCTCCTGCGGCCCTGGGGCCTCATATAGTGATTCGTTTGTAATTATCCCTTAATTGATTCAGCGCCTGAGATGATTTCCATCAGCTCGGTGGTAATGGCGGCCTGACGCGCACGGTTATACTGCAGGGTCAGTTTGCCAATCATCTCTGAGGCGTTCTTTGATGCACTGTCCATGGCGGTCATACGGGCGCCATGTTCACCAGCAACTGATTCGAGCATCGCCTTGAAAATCTGCACTTCAATATTTTTAGGCAATATTTCAGTCAACAGATCATCAACTGATGGCTCGTAGATATATTCAACACCTGCTTCGTCAGCAGTTGCTTTTTCTTCAGGTACAATCGGCAGCAGCTGCTGGAAGGTAATGTCTTGGGACATAACCGTGCGGAAGGAGTTAAACAGCATCACAACCTGATCATACTCTTCGGCAAGGTAGCCCTCAATCACCTCTTGAGCAAGCATTGCTGCAGATTGGTAGTTAGGCTTGGAAAGAATATTGGCAAAATTCTTGTAAACCGTATGACGGCTTTTGAGAAATTCGTACCCCTTACGGCCAACCGTCATGATTGAGATCTGCTCAAACTCAGCCTGCTTCTCTTTAATGTAACGTTCGCCAGCCTTGCAGAGGTTTGAGTTAAAACCACCACACAGACCACGATCTGAGGTTACGACAATCAGCAGCAGTTTTTTTGCATCACGCTTCTCCAGAAGGGGATGCAGATCACCTTCCAGATTACCTGCCAAAGACTGCAGCACTTCTCCCATCTTCTGGGCGTAGGGACGTGCAGCAACCACGTTTTCCTGTGCGCGGCGCAGTTTGGCAGCCGAAACCATCTTCATGGCCTTGGTTATCTGGCGCGTATTTTTTACGGATACAATCCGTTTTTTAATGCTTTTAAGGCTCGCCATGTCTCAAACCGTCCTTGTTTAAGCGGTAAATTCCTTCTTGAACTGATCAAGGGCACTAACCAGCTTGGCCTTCAGGTCATCACCGATTGCCTGCTTCTCACGCAGTTCAGCAAGCACATCTGCCTGACGGTTATCAAAGAATGCGTACATCTCTGTTTCATAACGCTTCAGCGCCGAGACCGCGTAGTCATCCAGATAGCCGTTGTTGGCGGCAAAGATAACCAGAACCTGCTTCTCGTTCGGAATCGGACGATACTGAGGCTGCTTAAGAATTTCAACCAGACGCTCACCGCGGGCCAGCTGCATTTGGGTTGCCTTATCCAGGTCGGAACCGAACTGGGCAAAGGCAGCCATTTCACGGTACTGGGCCAGGTTAAGACGCAGTGTACCGGCAACCTGCTTCATTGACTTGGTCTGTGCAGAGCCACCAACCCGTGAAACGGACAGACCGACGTTGATCGCCGGACGAACGCCGGAGAAGAACAGGTCTGACTCGAGGTAAATCTGACCATCGGTAATGGAGATAACGTTGGTCGGAATGTAGGCAGAAACGTCACCAGCCTGGGTCTCAATAATCGGCAGAGCGGTCAGAGAACCTGCACCGCACTCGTCGGACAGCTTACAGGCGCGCTCCAGCAGACGGCTGTGCAGATAGAAAACGTCACCAGGATATGCTTCACGGCCTGGCGGACGACGAAGCAGCAGGGAGAGCTGACGATAGGCAACAGCTTGCTTGGAAAGGTCATCATAGATGATCAGGGCGTGCTTCTTGTTGTCACGGAAGTACTCACCCATGGTTACACCGGTGTACGGTGCAATGAACTGCAGCGGTGCAGACTCGGAAGCGGTGGCGGCAACGACGATGGTGTAATCCATTGCACCGTGCTCAGTCAGCTTGGATACAACCTGCGCAACCGTTGAACGCTTCTGGCCGATAGCAACATAGATACAGACAACATCGCCACCCTTTTGGTTGATGATAGTATCAACCGCAACAGCAGTCTTGCCAGTCTGACGGTCGCCAATGATCAGCTCCCGCTGGCCACGACCGATTGGAACCATGGAGTCAATCGCCTTGAGGCCGGTGGCCATCGGCTGATGAACCGATTTACGGGCAACAATGCCAGGCGCCTTGATCTCTACCTTGCTGAAGGTATTGGTGTTAATCGGACCTTTACCGTCAATTGGCTGACCAATTGCGTTTACAACGCGACCAACCAGTGCATCGCCAACCGGCACCTCGGTAATCCGGCCGGTACGCTTGACCGTATCGCCTTCTTTGATCTCGGCAAATTCACCAAGAATAGCGGCACCGACGTTATCTTCCTCAAGGTTGAGAACCATGCCGGATACGCCGCCAGGAAATTCCAGCAGCTCACCAGCCATGGCGCCAGCCAGGCCATGGATACGGGCAATACCGTCGCCGATGGAGATAATGGTACCGGTCTCCGATACCTCTACCTCTTTGCCATACTCGTTGATCTGTTTCTTGATGATTTCGCTAATTTCTTCGGCTCTGAGTTCCATAGAAGCGTTTACCCCTTCTGTAGTATATCGTGAATCCGTGCTAACTGAGTTTTAACACTGCTATCATAGGCGATATCGCCGATCTGGGTAACAACACCACCGATCAGAGATTGGTCAACTTGTACCTGTGGCACTACCTTCTTACCGGTCTTCTGCTCCAGCGCACCTTTAATGGCATTGATCTGGGTATCATCCAATGCAAAGGCAGTTGTAATTACCGGACGAATGACACCGGACTGCTCATCTGCCCGCTTCTCATAGGTCTCAACAATTTGCGACAGACAGGCAACCCGGTTTTTATCCACCAGCAGCAACAGGAAGTTTGCTACCAGCTCCGAGCATTGCATACGTGCAATCAGGTCACGCATAATCTGTTTCTTTTGATCAGCAGTAAAGGCAGGATTACCAAAGGCTGCTCGTAGCTCTGAACTACCAGCAAACACCCCGTCTACCACCTTCAGCTCCTGGCTGAAACGATCAATCAGATCTTTTTCCGAGCCAAGCTGGACCAGCGCCTTGGCATACCGTCTGGCAATGGCGTTATTGATCACAGTTGCACCACCTTCCCAAGGTAATCCTGTACAAAGCGGTCATGGTCAGCCTTCTGCACAGCAGCACCAAGTTTGCCTCCGGCCAGTTCAACCGCAAGCCGGGCAGCCTCTACACGCAGCTCTGTGCGAGCCTTCAAGACCTCTTGATCAGCAGCCTGAGCAGCCTGCACCGCAACCTTGGCAGCAGCAGCCTGAGCTTCAGCAACAATACGCTGCTTCTCTGACTCTGCCTCCTTCAACATGGCGGCACGCAGTGCATCAATCTCCTGATTAGCCTTTTCAAGCTTGTCAGTATATTCTTTGAGTTTTGCCTCAGCAGCCTCACGAGCCTCAGCAGCCTCACGAAGATTTTTTTCAATCTGCTGCTGACGCTCAGCCAACGAGCCTTTTACATTAGCCTTTTTCAAGGCCCAGACCATGATACCAACAAGCAGCGCAAAATCGACTACCCGCCAGCCAAAGTCTTTCAGCTGCGCACCGCTATCAGCATGATGCTCACCACCGCCTGAAGCAATGGCCAGCACAGGAACCAGGATAGCGACAACAACAGCCAGACCGGAGAGAATTCTTTGCATACGGCGATCATTCTGAATCAGCATGGGCTTACAGACTCCTCCCCAGAATTTTCTCACAAATATCGCTAGACAGGACATCTACCTGCTTCTGCAGCAGAGTGCGTGCCTCGGCAGATTCTTTGGCTACCCGCTCACGAATTGAAGCGATTGACGCTGCAGCATCCTGACGCGCCTTATCCAGCAACGACGCCTCTTCTGCCTGAGCTTCTTTCACCAGTTCAGCCCGCTTGGCGCCGACTTCAGCTTTGGCATCACGCAGACGAGCCTCGTACTGAGCTACCTTTTCCTGCACCTGCTGATCCACAGAGACTGCACGCTCACGGGCAGACTGGATCTCCTGCCGACGCTGGGCCAGCAGTGCCCTGATCGGCTTGTACAGAAAGATATTCAGAACAAGAACCAGAAGTCCGAAGTTTACAATCTGGACAGCAAATGCGAGATCGAGATTGATCACGGCCTACCCCTTAACCTACGATGAATTGTATACTGTATCCCACAAAAACATGCCTGACTGAGTGGTCAGGCGTAAACGCTGGTTAGCTATCATGGTTAAACACAGACTGTCAATCAAAAAAAGCGGTTTTTTTGTTGTAGCAACGGGTTACGATTGCAACAGGTCAATAATGCGGGTCAGTTCATCCGATGAATTGAAGTGTATTTCCAGCGCACCTTTTCCACCACTGTTACGACGAATGGCGATCCTGGTTTGAAACTGCTTCTGCAACTGATCCTCCAGCGAGACCATCAAGAGGTCAGGCTGACGAGCAGGTTTTTGAACCGCGTGCGTGCCACGCTTAAGCTTGTTAACCAGCTCTTCCGTGGCCCGAACACTCAACAGGCGATGCAAGATTTCATGGCGGGCTTTCGCAATCAGCTCTTCACTATCAAGCCCCAGCAGCGCCCGGGCATGCCCCATGGAAAGCCGCTCTTCAACCACATCCTTCTGAATTTCATCCGGCAGGCGCAGCAGACGCAACGCATTGGTGACTGTAGTACGATTCTTACCAACCCGCTTAGCCACCTCATCCTGGGAGATACCGAAATGCTCCACCAGTGATTTGTAGGCCTGAGCCTCTTCAATGGCATTCAGGTCTTCCCGCTGGATATTCTCAATCAGGGCCAGCTCCATGACTGCATCTTCGCTGGCTTCACGAATCACCACCGGCAGTTCGCGCAAACCTGCCTTTTGCGAAGCGCGCCAACGACGCTCACCGGCAATGATCTCGTAATAGCCATCCTTCTTGGTGACCACCAACGGCTGAATAATCCCTTTTTCGCGGATTGAAGAAGCCAGCTCCTCCAGCTTATCAGCAGTAAACTGCTTGCGGGGCTGATTGCGATTAGGCCTGATCTGCTCGATGGGACAGAGGAAATAATTTTTATCCTCGGCAACCGACATCACCGGCAACAGTGCCGCCATTCCTCTGCCCAAACCACCTTTTTTAAGCATTGGCAACCTCCCGCTGAATCAGCTCACGGGCCAGCTGCAGGTAGGCTGTGGCACCTTTGGAGGTAATATCATAATAAATGATCGGCTTGCCATGACTGGGGGCCTCAGAAAGCCGTACGTTACGGGGGATTACCACCTCAAAGGCCTCTTTAGGGAAGTGCGTTCTAATCTCATCCTCCACATCCTTTGACAAGCGGTTGCGGGCATCGGCCATGGTTAACAAAATGCCCTCTATCGTAATGCGGGGATTCAAACCCTTTTGCACCAGACGGATGGTATTAAGAATCTGCGACAGACCCTCCATCGCGTAAAATTCACATTGCAGGGGAATTAAAACCGTATCGGCAGCGGTCATGGCGTTTACCGTTAAAAGACTCAAGGATGGCGGACAATCAATCAGGATATACTGATAGCGATCCTGCAACAGGGATAAGGCGTTCTTCAACTTCTGCTCGCGCCCGCTCTCGGTGGCCAGCTCCAGCTCAGCACCGGCAAGATCAGCAGTGGCTGGCAGGATATGCAGATAGGGGTGACCGGTATCAACCACCAACGAAGCC
>JAJTBI010000013.1 GCA_021286935.1 Geobacteraceae bacterium | reverse complement strand
CTCCTTTCCGTTGAATTTCCGGACTAACTGCCCGTACCACTCTTATCGGCAGAAGAGATGAACTCGTTGACTATTTTTCTCCCCGTTTTCGCAGGTTTTCATTTACCCAGCGAATTGTTCTGGGCTGATTAAGGTTGGGCACCAGTTTAGCCACTGTCTTGGTATCCAAACGATCCAGCAGCAGCTTCACTTCACCTTCATCCATCTTATCCAGCAGCTCTGCTGATTGTGCCGCTTTCATGGTTTTAAACAGCTTGACCATCTTGGTGACACGTTCGCTCTGGGCCTGTTTACGACGTTCTTCTTCAGCCTTCACCATCTCGTCGTAACTTTTCTTGGTTTCCTCCATGGCCTTTAACTGGGCATCAATCTTTGCCCCCAGTTTTTTCAACTCCTCTTCTTTCGCAGCTAAAGCAGCCTCTTTTTCAGCCAGCTGCTGTCGCCGGGCCTCCTGAATTGCCCGCTCCTCACGAGCTGCCCTGGTTGGAGGCACCGGGTCTCCCTGCACACCGCTTTGGGGAGTGCGTACCGGCTCAGTCGTTCCCTGCGAGGCGGTTAAGGCAACGGTCGCAAAGGTACCTAGACAGCAGGCCATGACGATAATAGATAACCAGCGTTTATTCACCCTGCTACTCCTGACCTTTCTTCTGGGTGGCGATCTCATCCAGCAACAACCCCTCTTTATGAGCCTGTTCCCTTAGGAATGCTTCTTTTTGCTTTTGCTTCAACTGCTCCATAACTTTTTTTTCTTTTGTTGCCTGCACCAATTCTTGCCTGCGATCTTCCAGTACACGATCAAGGGACTCAACTCTACGCTGCTGTTCTTTGATCTCATCTCGTTTACGGGCAAAAAAATCTGCATATAAACGCATCTCAAAGATTGAATCGATCTTCTCCTGCCGACCACAAAACTCCTCGGCAAGTTTGGCCGCTTCACTTTTTTCCTGCTCCAGCTGATCCGTTGCAGCATCCAGATCTTCTCTTGCCGCAGCAAACTCCTGTTTGCGCATTTTTTCAAGTTCAACCCGATAGTTGAGCACCTGCTGCATTTCAAACTTCTTCTTTACTACCATTACACAGCCCTCAATCAGCTTTCAAAAATCTGCTGCAGGCCTTCAATCGAGTCAGCCAGTGTCGCAGGGTCAGCTATGGCCTGTTTCTGATACGCTGTCATAGCGTCTATCTTGCGGATTGCATGGTCAATACCCGGATTACTGCCTGCCTTATAGGCACCAATATTGATCAGATCCTCAGACTGTCGATAGGTGGCAAGGGCTTCCTTAAATTGCCCTGACAGCTTACGATGCCGCTCATCAGTCACATCCCCCATGACCCGGCTGGCACTGGCCATGACATCAATCGGCGGATAGATATTTCGGGCCGCCAGATCCCGTGACAGGACAATGTGTCCATCCAGAATACTACGCATGGCATCGGAGATAGGCTCGTTAAAGTCATCCCCCTCAACGAGGACAGTATAAAGACCGGTAATACTTCCTTCGGGAAAATTCCCTGTTCTCTCCAGCAATTTCGGCAACGCAGCAAAAACGGAAGGTGTGTACCCCTTAGTGGTAGGTGGCTCCCCGATCGCCAGGCCAACTTCTCGCATGGCCATGGCAAACCGCGTGGCTGAATCCATCATCATCAGCACTTTTTTACCCTGGTCCTTAAAATATTCTGCAATCGTTGTGGCCAGGTACGCCCCCCGCATCCTGACCAGCGGTGGTTGGTCAGAGGTAGCCACCACGACGACTGATTTATGCAGTCCCTGCTCCTGGAGGTCTTTTTCGATAAATTCCCGCAGCTCACGACCACGCTCACCGATCAGTGCGATAACATTGACATCCGCCTCAGTATAACGGGCAATCATCCCCAATAATGTCGATTTCCCCACACCGGAGCCAGCCATAATCCCGACACGCTGGCCTTGACCGCAGGTTAAAAGTCCGTTAATGGAGCGTATCCCCAGGTCAAGGGGACGCCGGATCGGTGGGCGCTTCATCGGATTAACCGGTGCAGCGTAGATTGGATATTCGGCATCCAGATGCAAGGGGCCCTTATCATCGATCGGGTTGCCCAGGCCATCAATCACCCGCCCCAGCAAGCCTGGTCCCACCCGCAACGTGGCTTTATCACGCCTGACCGCAATCAGGCTGTCTAGTCCAACCCCCCGTAAATCACCAAGCGGCATCAGCAAAGTTTTGTTATCTCTGAAACCAACCACCTCTGCCGGGATTGGCACGCCGTCTTTTGGCCGAATTTCGCAGATTGCACCAACAGATGTATCAGGGCAGTAACCTTCAATAACCAATCCTACAACCTGCGTAACCTTGCCGTGCAACCGGATCGGATTAACCGACTCAACTGCCTGGACAAACCGGCGCATGTCCATTTTGTAGCTTGACATAAACCGGCTACACCGCCCCTTCTGCTACAATTGCTTCAGTTCGTTCTTCTAACAAGCGCCGGTAAATTTCTTCAAGCTGAGCCTCGAAGCTTGCATCAACCGTACCTCGTCCCGTTTCAACCAGGCAACTGCCAATTTCTACTGTAGGGTCCGGCTTCAGTTGAAAGCGCACCGTAGAAAGCTCATTTTGCAAAGCCATACTGTTATTATTGCTTAGCAAGGCATGATCATCAGGATGCAGCCGAATAACCAGCTCGTCCTGTTCATTGAGCCCCGACAATGCAGTCTTGATTAAGCGGATCACTATCTGACGATCCTGCGAGACCTCGCGGGCAATCACCTTACGGGCAATTGCGAACGACAAAGCCAAAAGATCCCCCTCTGAGTCGCGCAAGGTCTTTTCGCGCAACTGCTGTAAATCTTCTGCGGCAGTACGCATCCCTTTAAAGACATTTAACAGACCGCGTTCAGCAAGATTTTTCCCATCCTGCAGGCCGCGCTGATAACTTTCTTCCTGATATCTCTGCAAATCGTCATCACTGACAAACGTGCCGGGAGGCAATGAGGGTTCCAGAGGGGTGGTTTCTTCTGATGTGACGGTAGACACAAAACTGGCCTTTGCACCTAATTCTGAGGTATCAAACAACGCCAGCGGGGTAAAGCCTTCCGTTTTTTCATGGCTTCTACTGTTCTGCAGCAGCCCCCCCCGCAGAATATTCTGAAAGCTGAAGCCACCAATTTGCAATTCATCATCGCCGGCTTTAATAACCTTAGACGAGGACATCTTCGCTGCCCCGTCCACCAAGCACGATCTTACCCTCTTCCTCCATCTTGCGGACAATCTTAATGATTTCAGATTGTGCCTTCTCAACATCTGAAAGACGTACCGGCCCCATAACCTCAAGGTCTTCTTTGATCATATCTGCAGCGCGGCTGGAAATATTCTTGAAGATCTTGTTCTTGACATCATCTGTAGAGGTTTTCATGGCCAAGGTAAGTGTATCGTTGGACACCTCACGCATGATCGCCTGGATAGAACGGTCATCCATGGCAAAGACATCTTCAAAGGTAAAGAGGTGCTTGCGGATGACCTCGGCCAGAGGCGGGCTCAGTACATCCAGTTTTTCCAAAATCTGTTTTTCTTTACTGCGGTCGAAATGATTGAACATATCAACAACTTTTTCAACACCACCAACCTTATAGCGCTGAACTCCGCCCATTGACTTGATTTCTCGCTTCATTACATCATCAATTTCCTGGAGGATTTCCGGGGAAACCTGTTCAACGTCGGCAATTCTCAACACCACCTCTGCCTGGAGTTCTTGGGGCAATGCCGATATAATCTCGCTTGTTTGCTTAGACTTCAGCTTCGCCAGAATAACAGCAATCGCCTGAGGATGTTCCTGGGACAGGAAGTTGGAAATACTTTTAGGATCCATAGCCGAAAGTATATCCACAAGATCGCCATAACTGGAGGCCTGCAGTTCTTCCATCAGCATCTGGGCCTTGGTCGGTCCCAACGCCTTTTCCAGCACCTTGCGCACAAATTCATCGCCTTGTGCAAAGATTCCGGATTCAGGCGAAATAACTTCGTTAAACTCTTCTACAACCTCTCCGATGGTCTGGCGGGTAACATGGCCAAGCCCGGCCATACTCTTCGAGATTCGCTTGATCTCCTCGTCCTCCATATGTTCATAGACCTTGGCCGTAACATCCGCACCAAGATACAACAATAATATTGCGGCCTTATCAGCACCAGTCATGGAGTTCAGCACCTCTTATCATGAACTTTCACCTAGCCAGTTTTGCAGAATCTGTGCAACCTGGTACGGGTTGGTCTTAGCTTTTTCCATCAGTTCCTGCTGCTCTGCCATGTGCATGGCAAGCTGTGCCCTTTCACTGGCCGACATCTTTTCCTGCGCATCAGGTGCAATTGCTTCAAGGATATCCGGGCGTGGCGGGCGGGCAGCCCGCAGCGTGTTCAGCATCGGCTTGACCACAAACATCATCAACACCAGGAACCCTACGGCAATCAGCAGATTTTTAAACAATGTTAAAAAGAAGGGATTCATCCACCACTTGGCGCTTTCAGCAGAACCAACCGCATCCCCGGCATCCTGAAACGGTATATTCTGGATGCTGATCTGATCACCGCGTTCCTGGTTAAAGCCAACCGCTCCCTTAACCAGAGCTTCAATTTTTTGCAGTTCATCCGGCGAACGAGGGACATATTTGGCTTTACCGGCAGCACCATCCTTACCCGGCGCTGCTGCTTCATACTTGCCATCCACCAGAATGGCAACTGAAACCTTGCTCAGCGTACCTACCGGTTCCACAGTACGTGAGGTAGATCGGCTGACCTCGTAATTAAGCGTTTCATCGTTCTTGCTTCCACCACCTGCAGCCCCCCCACCGCCAGGTGTTGTACGCCCCAGGTTGGTCTGCACACCCGGCACACCGCTGGAGGCGGCGGTTCCGCCAGCTTTCTCTTCTGAACGCTGTTCACTTCTGACAGCAATGGTTTCTGGATCAAACTTTTCTTCAACCCGCTCCACCTGCTTAAAATCAAAGGTAGCCGAAACCCTTGCAACTGACTTTCCACCGCCAACCACACGATCCAGCAGGGTTTGAAGCCGTTCCTCGGCGTTTCGCTCATAGCTACGCTGGGTCTCCTGCATCGTACTGGTGGCCTTGGCACTTGCATCTGCCATGCCGTTGCCGACCTTGCTCAGGATCTTGCCACGACTATCAAGCACAGTCACATTATCAGCGTTCATCCCTTCAATTGACGAGGAAATGAGATGTACAACACCCTGAACTTCTGTATCCCGCAGACTTTTGCTACCCTTCATCTTCAACACGACCGATGCTGTTGGTGGCTTTTCAGCCTCCTTAAACAGTGTCTTCTCCGGGATGACCAGATGCACACGCGCCTGTTCCACGCCACTGATCTGCGTAATGGTACGCGCCAACTCACCCTGAAGTGCTCGTTGATAGTTCAGTTTCTGCACAAACTCCGTCATACCAAAGTTTTTACGGTCGAAAATCTCAAATCCTACGCCACCACCTTGAGGCAGCCCCTCAGATGCCAGCGAAAGGCGAAGCTCATAAACCCGGTCGGAAGGGACCATAATACCCTTGCCATCAGGAGTAATCTGATAAGGAGTCTTTGCCTCTTTCAATTTTTTGACAATCTCACCGGCATCTTCACTGGCCAGGTTAGTAAACAGTGGTCGATAGTCAGTCCGATTGGCAAGCATGATCAAAAGCGCAAAAGCAGTAACGCAAGCCAGCACCACACCGCCCACCAACAAACGCTTCCCTGGTGCCAGCGCCATAAATGGCTCAATAATTCGCTTTAATCCTTCAGGCATCTTTTTTCGCTACCCCTGTTTGAAGTACTACCGGCACTAGACCGGCATCCGCATAACTTCTTGATATGCCTCAAGGGCCTTATTACGCACCTGAGACATAAACAGAAACGAAATACTGGCTTTTTCCACCGCAATCATTGTTTCATGCAGATTACGGTTCTCTCCAGTAGCAAGTTTTTGAATCGCCTGATCTGACTGTTGAGAAAGGTCATTTACCTTCCCGACCAGCTCTTTGAAAAATTTACCCGCGCCATCTGCCACTGACGATGTGCCCACCGATTTATCTAGCGGAAATACTGATGACATACCGACACCGCTGATTCCCTTAATCTCCATAACCTAGCTCCTATTTACTGATTTCCAATGTCTTTAGCGCCATATTTTTGGCCGCCTGAGCTGTCATGACGTTTGCTTCGTACACCCGTGTTGCGGTAATCATATCAGCCATCTCTTCAACCACATTGACATTAGGCATAGCAACATACCCCTGCGGATCTGCATCCGGGTGGCTAGGATCGTACTGCATACGTGGCGGGCTTTTATCCTCTACGATTTCTGACACCGCAACCTGCCTGAGATGTTTTCCTGCCACACCATCAAGAGCCTTTCCAAAACCATCACTAACCGGAGTTGCCATAAAAACAGCATCTTTCCGTTTATAGGGCCCTCCTTCCGGCGTACGGGTAGTATTCACGTTAGCCAGGTTACTGGAGATTAGATTCATGCGGGTGCGCTCAGCCGTAAGGGCTGACGAACTGGTATTCATTGCCGTAAAAAGGTCCAATTATTTACCCTCCCTCAAAGCGGTGCGTAATCCTTCAAACTTCTTGGCCAGCAATTGAACCGAGGCATTAAAGAGCACCTGATTCTGCATCATATTGCTCATCTCGTTTTCCATCTCCACCGAATTTCCATCACGCCCCGGTGTCTTGGCGGGCGTTTCAACAACAGTGCCTCTCACCTGACTGATTCGCTCCCCCCCGCCGCCACGCAAAGGAATATGTGCCGGATGAGGCGTTGCCGATGAACCGGCCGAGTGCATCCCGCGGTTCGACGTTTTCTTGACAGCAGACTGCAATTGCTGCTCAAACTCAAGTTTTTTAGGGGTATACCCAGGTGTTTCGGCATTTGCAATATTCGACGAGATCAGATTTTGATTGCGTGTACGCAGATCAACACTTTTGCCCAGCAGATCAATCGTCGTATTAAATAGCCCTTCAACGGGCATAGCTTCGCCTCCTTCCCGGATTCAGCAGAAAATGACACGAAGCAAATATTTGCAATTTCTATGCCTTGTGGAGATATGCGGATAAATGGCGGTAAAGACTGTAAAGCGAGGCCGACACCCCTAGCAGAAAAGCTCGCGGCAATGTCGTTTTTTTGACAAAATCATATTTTTGACACTATTTCTTCTTTGACGTTGAGACGGACGATCGTGAAATGTTACTCTCTGCAAGGGACTGGCGAGCAAGACGCTGCCAATCTGGATCCGTACCTTCTTTCAAGACCCGCTCGAACAGTGCCCGGGACTGTTCAGGCCTCCCCTCAAGAGCAGCTAATTCACCAAGTTTATAGAGGAATTGATCCTTGCGCTCTTTAGAGGCGACCTTCAGACCAGCTTCAAACAGGCCGGCCGCGGTTTTCCGGTCACCCAAGACCTGATGAGACGCGGCTGCAACATAGTAGGCATCTCCCGCTAGTACCGGCAGCTCTTTTGAACCTTTCACTGCGGCAAGGTATGACTCCATTGCCATCGCGGAACGAGAGTATTCCTTGGCGTCCCACAGCGAACGCCCTAGATAATAGTAACTGACCGGGAACGCCGCCCGCTCGTTCTTATTCAGTAGCCAGGAAAGCCCGGTACGCACTGCCGGCAGTTCACGGGCAGCAAACTGGATTGCCCCCAGACGTTCACGTGCCCAGCGAGATTGGCTATGGGCCTGGTTACGCTGCAGAAAATTCTGCAACACCTTTCTCGCCATAACCGTATCACCAAGCAGCTCAGCCTGATCAGCAACCTGTAACGTCAAATACGGCGTGTTATCCTCACCTATCCAGGGCCGCTCAAGCAGACCAGCGTACAGCTCAATCAAATCCAGGGGGCGCCCTGACTTATCAAAGGCAGCAGAGACCGCAGGCAGAAAACCCGGGATTCTGACCGTTGTGGCCAGGTAGTCCTGGTTGTCAGTCACCAGCCGGATCAGCCCGGCAGGATTTTTTGCCCAGTTTGTCCCCTGATACACCAATGCCACCAGGTCCTCCCGAATATCCCTGATAACAGTACTGTAAACTCCTTTGGGAAACCTCTTTTGGTACACGACAACGAGATCAAGAGCCGTATCAGCAGGTCCGTTAATCGCCTCAAGTAAAGCATGTTTAAAGACAGTTTCTTCGCGCAGATCAAAATCCGAGGTAGTAGCAGCAATTCCGGCATAGGTACTGCTTAAAGATTGGTAGTCATCAGGCGTTGCCTCAAGAAAGGCCCGATCGGCTAATTTCATAATTGCAATCTGATGCGCCTTGTTATCCTTGAATATCTCAGAGACATTGCTATAAATTGCCCGGGCATTCTCCTCACCCCCCTGACGAGCCAGCACATCAGCCATGCGCACCAGCAGCACGGGAGCAAATTTTTTGTCCGCATTGGCAACGATCAGCCTGGCCAGTAACTGCCTCCCGCCAGGCAGGTCTCCACTACGGGCAATACTATCCCCGTAATAAAACATAATCGCCGGATTGAATGTCAAAAACTCCTGCCATTGCCGGACTGCCTCACGAAAAGTCTCCAACGATTGAGCGTATTTTTGCAGACGATACTGAGCCTCTGCCAGTCGATAGAGAGCCAAAGGACGAATCTGTGTCTGCCGGGATGCAAACAAGGCAAAACCATCTTCAGCGGCAGTTAATTTACCCTTATACAATGCCCCCTCTGCCGCCAGAAACAGACGTTGATCCTCATCATTCAGCAGGGTTTTTAGGGCATTCCGATCCGTAGGCACAAAAGGGATCTCCGGCTTAAGCGGAGGGTCAAAATTGGTCAATAGCTTTTCCGCACCGCTTCTGATTCTTTCTCTGCCGGGCAACGCTTTATGGCCTGATGAACTGGCAAAAAAGATCGGACCGACATCCAGAGAAACTGCAGGCACACCATCCACATGAACCATCCGCCAGCCAACGCGATTGGCTGCAACGGCAAAAGTCAGCACCGTATCCCCCCCGCGCTGCGACACAACCAGCCCGCCGATGTTTACATCAGAGTAGCTTCGCAATGACTTGAGACGGGGTGAAGAGGTGTCACTAAACCTGACCCTGAGACGGTTGCCCGGAATTTTCGAGAATTTGAAGCGAGGTTCTTCAGAGAGCTTAACGGTTATACGGGTAAAATGAGATTTCGGACGCACTTCAATGCGATGAATTTGATTAGGAATGGATGCATATGAAGTTAGCGGCATAAACAGCAATGCCAGCAACAGTAAGGACAAGCAGGCCACCAGAACAGATCGGCGATGGGCAGACCCGCTCACGAGCAATCCAGAAATCAGGCGGAGGGGAGGCGACATAACCGTTTCACCTTACTGGCCAGTTCGGCAGGATCACAAGGTTTGATGATAATATCCCGAGCACCATACTTAAGCGCTTTCAACACGGCTGTGCGAGTCCAACGCTGGGCGCACATGATAATCGGGACCGGCTGATCCTGACGTAAGGCGTTGATCTTGATACAGACGGCAAGTTCCCGATCATCGGCATCCTGAGACCCGATTAACACCAGCCGCACATTCCCTTGGGAAAAAACTTCTTTAACATCTGCATTCAGCGTCGATTCAACCAGCTTGAAATTAGTGAATTTGAGTGATTCCAAGAGTTGCGAACGTTCTTCATCACTATCCTCAAAAACGGCAATCATCTCCTCACCAACAGTACCAGCAACACCAGCAGCCTTACGGACAGGCGCTTCATCGCCGGCTACTCCCGGTGTGTCAACAGCACCATCTCCGGCTCCGGCTGACGGAGCGGCGGCTGAAGACGCAGCTTCTTCAACGGCAGCTGCTGCAGGTGCCTCAGGGGGAGGATCATACTGATTACCCAGATCAACCGGAATCAGCACATCCAGATGATGCATCTCCTGACCTTCCATCTCCAACCGGGAACGGAACATCAGATAGTCACCATTTGGCAGCGGATCATCGTCAGTCAGCGGATCAATCTCAGGAACGTACTTCTTTGAGCCAAGCAGCTTCAGGTGCGCTTTGCCTGATAATGAGCCCTGAAACGTCGTATTCATAGCTCCGTTGATCATATTACCGATTTCACCGAATGCATCGATGTCATCAGGTTCAATAATCGAAAGGCGCTGTTTTTCTTTGATTCTTGGGGCAGGAATACCTAGCAGGAGGCTGCTCATCAAAATTGCATCCCGCAGATTAAAGACAAGATGAAACTGTCCCGGGTACTCTTCACGTGACTCTACCACCAACACAAAAACACCGTCATCAAGGTCACCAAAGTAGGCAGCCTTGCTAAAGGTCAAGGAGTCCGTCAGGGTTGCAGTCAACCCCTGGCCCAACAGCATACCGGCCTCTTCACCGGCTTGCCGTAGAGCGGTCTCCAGCATCTCATGCAGCTTTACATAACCATCCATCAGGGACTCGCGGGAGATACAAAGTGAACTGCACGGGGCGCGATTACGCACCCCGTACTTAGTTAAATCGGGGGATTACTCTTCTTTCTTGAGGGTCAGACCAACAAGGAATCGTTCACTGGCATCCACATTGAACGGAATGACAACACAATCGATGTCAGACAATGAATTAACCGTGTAATCCTCACCGGCAATCACGGTTGGAATGGAAAGCTTAACATCCAGACCACCTTTGGAAAGAATCATCTTGACGCTACCGCCCAGCATATTGGCAATCTCGCCAATGGCGTCATTCAGATCCTCGCCCCCTTCCTCGACTTCGCTTTCATCCATTCCCAGCATGGCACCGGTAATCTTTTTGGCGAGGTGCATCGGACAGTGCATGGAAATAACACCGGAATAGGTGCCGGCAAACCCCACCATACCGGTGATGCTGCATTTAAAGTGGGTAATCGGCTCCTTCAAGGGAAAATCATCAGCCGGCTCCATCATCACCATCGTGGAAAACACTTCCCGTGTGGCGTTGATAATATACTCGGAAAGCTGTTGTTCCGAGAACTTGAGGCTATCAGCTATCTCGGCATTCAGACTCATAGGAGTCCCCCAAGTTTTTCGTTCAGTTGTTCAGGAGTAAAGGGCTTCTTGATGCTGTCCTTGGCACCGCTGGCAATGGCATCAGCAATCACATCCTCGCCACCTTCAGTCGTAATCATGACAATCGGCATTGAGAATCCATTGGCACGTACCGCCTTAACAAATTCAAGGCCATCCATATTGGGCATATTGATATCGGACAGAATCAGATCAACGGTTTTTCCAGAGGTCTGCAGCACATTCAACCCCTCAATACCATCCCCACCCTCAAGGATATCGTCAATCGGCAGCCCGGCCTGACGAAGTGAACGGGAAATAATCTTTCTCATGGTGGATGAATCATCTACAATCAGGATGTTAGCCATATTATTATTCCTCCCTGTGCCCTTGGGCGTCATTAAGATTGGTATCAAAACCCCTATAAAGCTGTTTTTAGCATAGGTTCAGCTTAAAATTCAAACTCTGAATTTACCCATCAGCCTCTGCAATTCGTCCGCCAGACGGGACAACTCCTCTGCAGAGCTTGCAGAGCTTTGAGCCTTGTCAGTGCTCTCCTGCACCACATCCGTAATCTGCCGGATACTCTGGCTGATCGTATTGGTGGTGGCGCTCTGTTCTTCGGCTGCCGTGGCGATCTGGCTCATTTGCTGGGTGACATTCTGAATCTCGTTGGTGATAACGCCAAGAGCCTCACCGGATCGACTTGCCTCACGGGTTCCGTTTTCCACCTCAGCCACACCGTTTTCGATAGCCTTGACCGCACCACCGGTTTCCTGCTGAATCATACGGATCATATCACCAATTTCCTTGGTAGCCTTGGTGGTCCGCTCGGAAAGTGCCCGCACCTCATCGGCAACCACGGCAAAGCCGCGCCCCTGCTCACCGGCCCGGGCGGCTTCAATAGCTGCATTCAAGGCCAGCATATTGGTCTGATCCGCGATATCTTCAATGGTGCCAACGATGGTACCGATCTGGTTTGACTTGGCTCCCAGCTCCTCAACATTGGCAGCAGCCTCACGCACCCGCTCGGCAATCCGCTGCATACCGGCAATGGTCTCCTGAATAACCCGTGCTCCTGTCTCGGTGGCCTGATCTGCCTCTGAAGCACTCGATGCCGAACGGGTACAGGAATTGGCGATATCAAAAGCGGTTGCCGACATCTCTTCAGCAGCCACCGCAACAGAAGCGGCTTGTCCAGCCATCTCTTCAGAACTTGCCACCATGGCAGAAGAGTTGCGACGTACGCTTTCTGCAACTGCCGTTACCTGACGGGCATTTGACGCCACCTGACCGATAATAACCGCCAGATTCTCAACAAAGGTATTGAACCAGCCAGCCGTTTCACCGATCTCATCCTTGCTTGAAACGACGATCCGTTTGGTCAGGTCTCCTTCGCCGGTGGCAATATCCTTCAGGCGCTCAGTCATGCTTGAAATCGATTTCAGTATCGGCAGCACGATAAAGAGCAACATCACTACCTGACCGATGGCCGAACCGACCAGAACCGCCAGCATAATGGTCTTACCCTTTGCTATCGTGCTTTCAAGTTCTGCGTTGGCCTTTTTGTGCAGGCCGTCGGCAATTTTGGGAATATACGCTTCCAGCTGGGGCTGAAACTCATTGATCACATCCCGTAACTCTTCACGCCCCTCAACGACATCGCCGCCACTTTTAAAGGTATTTACCAGACCCTTGAATTGATCCACATAGGCCTTACCCAACTGCTGAGCCTTCGTACTGTGCTCTTTGATTTTTTTGTCGGTGTTGACCTTGTCCAGCTCCCCAAGCACCTTGTAGACTTCTTCAACCTCTTTTTCCACCCGGGCTGTCCACTTGTCATCTTTACGGGTAAAGAACTCGCCTTCATACTCTCGAGCCTTCAGCATATGGATTGAGCCCTGCATAGCGGCATGCTGAATCTTGGTAATCCGCCCCATCTGATCAAGAGACGAATTAATTTTGATGAAGGTAAACAGCATCAAACCGGTGACCAGCACTGCAACACCCAGAAGAAAGGTTATTAACGCGGTCATCTTCTGCTTGATGGTAAAGTTCATGACAAGGCAGCTCCTTTGCGTTAAACGGTAATCTACTCTTGCAACTAAGTAGCATAAAGAGGCGGTATGTCAATCGCTAAAAGCACGTCTGAGGGGTATTTAATGAAAACAAAACAAGCTAAAATTTTAGGAATCAGCAGCTGTCTCCTGGGCGAAAAAGTCCGTTATGATGGCGGGCACAAACAACACCACTATATCACGGATCAACTGTCAGACTATTTCCGCTTTATCCCGGTCTGCCCGGAAGTCGAAAGCGGGCTGCCGATTCCCCGCGAGGCGATGCACCTGAGCGGCGATCCAAGCACATCCAGCCTGATTACCGTCAAGACCGGTCACGACCTGACGGAGCAGATGCAGGACTGGTGTCAGCGTCGGGTCAAGGAGCTGGAGCAACTCCAGCTGCGGGGCTTTATCCTTAAAAAGAACTCCCCCAGCTGCGGCCTGTTCAGGGTTAAAGTCTATCAGGAGAAGGGACCACCCCTTACCAGCGGCCAGGGACTGTTTGCCCGGACATTGGCCGATGCATTCCCGCTCCTGCCGGTAGAGGAGGAAGGACGCCTGAGTGATGCCCGCCTACGTGAAAACTTCATTGAACGGGTGTATAGCTATGATCGTCTGCTCACCTTTCTTGCCACCAAACCTGCCAAGGCAGACCTGATACAGTTTCATACCATCCACAAACTGCTGATAATGGCCCACTCACCTGACCACTATCGGCAACTGGGGCGACTGGTGGCCAGTACACAGCCACTGCAGGAGCTGCTGCCAACCTACACAAAACTGTTCATGGCCGCGCTCCAGCTTATCGCTACCCCCGCCAAACAGGCCAATGTGCTGATGCACTGCCAGGGCTATTTTAAAAAGCAGTTAGCGCCATGGGAAAAGCAGGAACTCCTGGGTCTGATTGATCGCTATCGCATCGGCCAGCTCCCGCTGATTGTCCCGATTACACTGCTGAATCATTACGTTAGCCGTTTTAACGAGACCTATTTGTCAGAGCAGCTCTACTTTTCTCCCCACCCGGACGAGCTGATGCTGCGGAACCACGCCTGACAGTTTTCGTTAGTTTCCATTGCAACAGCATTTATGGTATATGTCAAAAAAGCAGCCAGCTAAATTACAGTCCTGCATGGAGGACAGTGCACCTATGGCAAAAATTATGATTATTGATGACTCGCTTGTCGCCCGGATGAGCCTTAAGGCCTGCATTCCCAAAGATGCCGGCCATGAGATCAAAGAAGGTAATGACGGCAGCGTTGCCATTGAGCTGTATCCAACCTTCAATCCTGATGTAACCTTTATGGATCTGACCATGCCGGGAGTAGACGGCATGGCCGCCCTCGCGGAAATCCGCAGGATAGACCCGGCAGCCAAGGTAATCATCCTGACTGCTGATATACAGACCCGTACCATTGAACGGGTAATGGAGTTAGGGGCCTTTGGTTTGCTCAAAAAACCACCGGTTAAGGAAGCAGTACAGGCCGAACTTAACAAGGCGCTCACTACGGAGAAACAGTAATGAGCAATCCATTGCGGGAACTGACCGAGCTTGAGAAAGATGCCCTGCAGGAGATCATGAATATCGGGTTTGGCCGGGCAGCAGCAGACCTGGCTGAAATCATCAATCTGCATGTCATTCTCTCTGTGCCCCATATTGCGGTGCTCCAATCGGATGAAGTGATCAGCTATATCCACAAGCAGATCCCCGACACCACTGACATGAGCATGATTACCCAGTTCTTCAGCGGCAAGTTTAACGGCGGCAGTTTTCTGGTCTTTCCCCATGGCGAAGGTCGTAAGCTGTTACGCATCTTTGATGGCGAGATGGCGCTACTTGGCGAAAATTACGACATTGATGTTTTAGAAAAGGAAACCCTGGTGGAGGTGGGCAATATCATCATCGGCGCCTGTGTCGGCAAGATTGCCGAGATGCTGGGGGATGTGGTCACCTATGCCCCACCACGCTTTTTCTCACAGGACCAGATTTTTGAAACCCTGGATGATGTATTGAACAGCTCTGACTCCTTTGCGATTCTGTTCAAGACCGTCTTTAATTTTGAGCAGTACAATGTCAGCGGCTACCTGTTTCTGGTCAGTCAACACAGTATCATGCCCTGGTTGAAACAAGCCATTGCTGAATTTCTGGGGCCTTATGAATAAGTATCAGCAGATATTCAACACTATCAGTCTCGGGCTGGTGGTGCTTGACCGCGAACTGAACGTCACCGCCTGGAACCGCTGGATGGAACTGCACAGTGGAATGCCTGCAGAAAAGGTGATCGACCAACCGGTCTGCGATCTGTTCCCCGCCCTGTGCGAAAACAGTTTCATCCGGATTGTCAAAAGCGTCTTTGCCTTTGGCAACTACGCCTCCTATTCCCAGAAACTGCACAAATATCTGTTTCCCATGAAAAACCCCCACGGATCATCAGCCACTTTCCCCCGGATGCAACAGAACTGCACCTTTGGGCCGATACGGAATGACAATAAAGAAATAACTGCCGTCTACATCTCTGTGCAGGATGTAACCGACTTTGTTATCTATGAACACAAACTGATCCAGATGGCAAAGATCGATGGCCTGACCGGGATCTACAATCGCCGCTATCTTGACAGCCGACTGACTGAAGAGATCGAACGTTCCCGGCGTCACGGTAATCCTCTAAGCATCCTGATGCTGGATATAGACCATTTTAAAAAAATCAACGACACCCATGGACACCTCTGCGGTGATTATGCCCTCCGCAAAATTTCAGAGTTCTTACAGGGACTGGTGCGAACCTCAGACATTCTGGGGCGTTACGGCGGCGAAGAGTTCTGTTGTGTTCTACCCGAGACCCCCTTTGAGCAGGCTGTCGTACTGGCCGAGCGTTGCCGTGAACAGATTGCAGCCAAACCGCTTGCCTGTGAAGACCATCAGGCTAGAATAACTATCAGTGTAGGCGTTACCGGCCAACACCGGGATGATACCCTGGACAGTATCATAAAGCGGGCCGATGATGCCCTGTATCAGGCCAAACGAGAGGGCCGCAACCGGGTCTGCAGCTGTCCGGCCCCATCAGAAACCAGCCCATGATGGATGAATTTGCCGAAATACGGGAGGCCTTTGCCCTTGAATCGGTTGAGATGCTGGCGGAAATGGAATCTGCACTTCTGGCCCTTGAGTCTACTCCAACAGTGGGTGATGACTTTAACCGTCTCTTCCGCGCAGTCCACACGGTTAAAGGTTCTGCAAGCATTGTTTCTGCTGACCAGGTGGAGACTTTCTGCCACGCCCTTGAGCATCTACTGGCCAAGGTCCGGGAAAGTGAGCTTCCGCTAACCAAAGAGCTGCTTACGCTCAGCCTGCAATGCCACGATCACATCAAGGCGCTGATTGCCGCCTTTGAGGCCTCAGACAGTCAACTTCCGCCCCGCCACGAACAACTCTTGGCCCTGATCGCCCAGTGGCAACCTCCTGCAATCATTGAGACCACAGCCCCACCCGAACTTGAGCCACTCCCGCAGAGTGACGAGGCAAGCACCGAAGAATCAGCCGCTGCCCAAAAAGTGGTGCGGGTTGACGCTCAGAAACTGGATCAGCTGATCAACCTGGTGGTGGAACTGGTCACCGCCTCTTCAGAGCTGGAATCCCATGTCAAACGTCTGGGCGATAGCGCCTCCTTTGAATCTGCTTCATCGGTCTCGCTGCTGGTCAAAAAGATTCAGGAACGGGCCATGGTGTTCAGGATGGTGCCGGTGGGAGACCTGTTTCGACGTTTTCAGCGCTTGGTACATGACCTCTCCACTTCGTCTGGCAAGAAAATCCAGCTACTCACCGCCGGGGCCGAGACCGAGCTGGACAAGGTTATGGCAGAACGGCTGCGGGAGCCACTGGTCCACCTGATCAGAAACGCCATTGATCACGGCATTGAGCCACCCGCTGAGCGGCTGGCATTTGGTAAGCCTGCCATCGGCACCATCAGGATGAACGCCTTTCAGGAGGCTGGCAGTATTGTGATTGAAGTCAGGGATGATGGCCGGGGCATCAACCGGGATCGTGTACTGCAGCGAGCGCTTGAACGGGGGCTGATACGCCCAGCGGAGGTGGCCGATCGTGACCCGCTGGCCCTGATCTTCGAGCCCGGCTTTTCCACCATGGAAGAAGCAACCCTGCTTTCCGGGCGCGGTGTGGGAATGGATGTGGTCAAACGGACCATTGAAGAGCTAAGAGGCAAGATTGATCTGACCAGTATTGAAGGACAGGGCACCTGTTTTCAGCTCAGGCTGCCGCTATCACTGGCACTGATCGATGGTTTCATGATCATGGTGGGCAGCGACCACTTCATCCTGCCGATGGAACAGGTTGATGAAACCATAGATCTCCCCTTGGAGGCAGCCACAGAACTACAGAAACGAGGGTACCTGAATATCCGGGGAGAGGCGTTACCCTGCCTTGATTTGAACGGCATTCTGCAACCTGACAGCACGACACCTGATTCACGCTTTGTGGTGGTGGTTCGCCAAGATGGACGTCGGATAGGACTGGCAGTAGACCGGCTGATAGGCGAAGTCAAGGCAGTGATCAAGCCACTGGGCCGGATCTATCGCGATGCCCGCATTATCTCCGGCGCCACCATCCTGGGAGACGGCACCATCGCCCTGATTCTGGACCTGCCGGAGCTGTTGCGGATACACGGCAGCTAGCAGGTTGTTGAAAAAAGTTATGAGGAAGCACGGCTACAAGGCGCACGGAGCACAGCGACTGAGGCATAACAATTAGTTAGACGAAGAAGCGAGCACCGCGCAACGCCGTAGACGGGCTCCGCAGTAGTTTTTCAACAACCTGCCAGACCGCCGGCTAGAACTCTTTACGATAACGGATCAACAGATACAACGCCCCTACACCTACCACAAGAGAGCCGATTTCCATCAGCCAGCTCATCGGTTTATCTACCCCCAATGTTACCATCGGATAGAGCACCACCATGATCAGGCTGTTCACCGCAATCAACGTCAGCAGCCACTTCATATCGTCACACTCCGGCTATCTGGCGTGCCGCCCGCAGTAACGTATCAACCATGGTTAGTTCCCCTGCCTCACTGTAGAGACGCAAGACCGGTTCGGTGCCGGAGGGGCGGATCAGCAGCCAGTCTCCATTATCAAACACAAACTTGAAGCCGTCGCTGAAATTGGTGGTAGCCACAGGCCGACCGGCAATAATCTCAGGAGGATCGTTCCTTAAACGCTGCAGCAGCGCCTCCTTTGCCTCACTGCTGATACGGGCGTCAATCCGGCGGTAGAAGAAATGACCAATCTCATCCATGATCTCTTCCAGCTGTTGCCGCAACCCCTTGCCGGTCATTGCAACGGTTTCCAGCAACAGCAGCCCCATCAGCACGCCGTCCCGCTCTGGGATATGGCCACTGATCCCCAGACCGCCCGATTCCTCCCCACCCATAAGGATCTGCTTCTCCAGCATCAGCTCACAAATATGCTTAAAGCCGATCGGCGTTTCATAGAGTGGTAGATCATACTTCAGGGCCAGCAGATCAATCATCCGGGTTGATGAAACGGTCTTGACCACCCCGCCCGACAGCCCCTTGCGTTCCACCAGATGCTTCAGCAGCAGGGTAAAGATGGCGTGGGATGAAAAAAACTCTCCCCGCTCATCCACTGCCCCGATCCGGTCTGCATCACCATCCAGTGCCAGACCGACCCGGTAACGCCCAGCAGCCAGCAGCCCGCACAATTCCTGCAGATTTTCACCAATCGGCTCTGGTGGACGGCCGCCAAAGGAAGGATTATGTTCTGCATGAATCTCATCAATCCCCAGCAGGCGCTTAAAAAAGCCACTACCTGCCCCAAACATTGGGTCTGCCACCGCGGGTATCGCTGCCTTACGGATCGCCTCAATATCAACCAGATGCCCCAGCTGCTGCAGATAGCCGGTGGCGGCATCAAACTGTTCAATCTTGCCACTACGGCAGGCATCATCAAACGGGACCGAGCGGACCAGACGCCCCTCAGCCCGGTTATAGGCGACAATTTGTTCCAGCAGGCGGGTAGTTTCAGGCCGGGCTGAACCGCCAAAGTTCTCTTTTATCTTGAAGCCGTTATAGATTGGCGGATTATGGCTGGCAGTAATCATGACACCGGCCCCGGCCTGTAACGCCTTGGTAGCCCAGGAAACCGCCGGTGTTGGAGCGACATCGTCACACAAAAACACCCTGATATCATTACCAGCTGCTATTTCAGCCACACGAAAGGCAAATTCCCGCGACAGAAAACGACGGTCATAGCCCACCACCAACCCCTGGTCAGCCAGCCCCTCGCGAGTCATCCAGTCCATGGTGGCCTGGGCCACCAGCCCCAGATTCTCAAAGGTAAACTCGCGGGCAATCACCCCGCGCCAGCCGTCGGTGCCAAACTTTATTTCCATCATTCCTTTTCTTTCCCTTCCATCTTGTAGATCCAGACCAGCAGTTCAGCAACGGCTCTATATAACTCAGCCGGGATATGTTCGTCCAGATTCACCTGCATTAACAACGTCACCAGTTCCGGCGACTCATGCACATAGACGCCAGCCTCCTTGGCGCAGGCAATGATCGCCTCAGCCATGATTCCTTTGCCCTTGGCCACCACCACCGGTGCATAAAAACCCTGTTTGTAGGAGAGGGCCGCAGCCATCCGCTGATCACTAAACTGCCGTTCACGACCCATGCTTCACCACGATACTATCAGGCTCAAGGCCTGCCGCAAGCAGTTGATCCTGTAATTCTGCACGCCCCTGCTCCATCAGACTGGCTGATCGGGCCTGATCAGCCCCAATCACCAGATCAAGATGCGTCCCCTGCAGGCTTACGGCAACCTCCACCCGCCCCAGTTTTGGCAGGGTCAGGACAAGTGACGTCTCCCACGGACTGCTCTGTTCCTGTTCATCACTACCACGCCCCCGGCCTTCCCGATCCTTGATACGCCACTCCATCGGTTGACCGGGAAACAGTTCGCCCTGAAACAACAGCTGCCCGGTCTGCAGGGTTGCCAGCTGTTCCTTGACAATCGCCATGGTGCGCGGATCTGCTCCCTCGTGCCCCTGCACCAGGGCAGAACGACCTTCCTGGGTACCCAATGGCCCAGAAAGACGCCCCTGAGGTTCCTGCAACAGCTCATCCAAGGAGTAATCGCCACTAAACCAGCGAGAAAGGTGGGCCTCATAAAACAAACCACTCTCTTTCAATCCCTGCTTCAGGACCTGCTCTAACTGGGCGGGATCAGAAGGTGCCCCCTCCAGCAAAGTGCGCAGGATACCCAACCCCTCCTTAAGCGGTGCCGACTGGTCCTGCATCCCCAGCAGGGTACTGACCCAACGTCCGGTCTGGCTGACCAGCGCATCGCCGCCTTTACCGTAGCGCACCAGCAGAAAGGTGGGTGGGTCCTCACCAACAAAGAACAGATTCAGGCCATCACCGGCCTTCATTCCTTTGGGCAGCAGTACCTCCATCGCCTGGCCACCCACCTGAATCATGAACCGGCCGCCTCCCAGCGATTGCAGCACATCACCCCGCAGTTGCTGACCAACCTGAAAACCTTTTAGCGTATCAGCAGGAACCTGTGGCTCTAGCAGGGCAAGCCGATTCCCCTGCATAAGCGACTGCAGCAGCTTCAGCACACCATCATCAAGTTTTCCTTCATCCGGAACCGCACGGTTTTGCAAAGAACGTGCAGACAGATTCGCTGATGCACCATAGGTCATCGCCTCATCCAGAATCGCGGCCAAGGCGGAAGAACCGGCAGGCAGACTACTGACCACCTGCTGCAGACGGTTCATAACGGCACGCTGTGCCTCGCCCTGCCCTTCCTCCTTGCTTACCAGGGCACTTAGCCAGCGGGCCGCATCACTGACACTGCTGGGCTGTTCCTGAACCGGCTGTCCCAACAGGGCAAACACCAGTTTTGGTTGTTGTGTCACCAGTGCCAGGCGCAGGATCTCGCCCTGCACAACCGGCTTTGACAACTGCAGTTCCAGTGACTCACCAGCCAGTTGCACCAAGACCCGACCGCCAGGCAGACGGCCCTGCACCAGGGCATTGGCCTCATCACCCGGCTGAAGTGGTAATGGCGCCAGGGGTTGATTGGCCACATCCACCAGGGTCAGTCGTGCCCGCTGGGCCAGATTCAACAGCAACTTTGAGGCCGTATCCTCAAAGGCAGCGGTTGCCCTGCCACCCAGGCCTGTTGATGCACTGGGCGGTTGTCCGGCCTCATCCCCCACATTTTTACCGGGCTGATCAAGTAACCCACCCGGTGCTACAACAACTGCCCGCCCATCAGTTCGATAGGTCAGAAAGTCATCCAGAAAACTGGCCAGTACACTGGTCTGGCCGCTTGATTGCCGTAGCAGATCACCGATACTCTGCAGGGATGAGCGCTGGCTTGGCTGGGTAAACTGTTCGTTGGAGACCAGCAGTGACAACAGACGGGAGGCATCGGAGAGGCTGACTGGCGGTGCCGTAACCCCTGGACGGGCCATGGCAAAGGTAGGGCGGGGATCATTGCCGACAAAGGTTAGTTCAAGGTTCTGGCCCTGGCGCACCGCCATCTGCAGATCAAGCTGCAACTGCTGCCCGGCAATCTGGACCGGTATCTTGCCAGCCTGGGGCTGCCCGGTTACCTCAGCGGTTACCCTCTGCCCCGGTGCCAGGGTAAGCACCTGCTGGCCAACCCCGACCGGGGCTGGCTCAACAGGCTCGGCAGGTACGATCGCCAGATTTGAGGTACGGGACAGCAGATCATAGACCTGCTGTTGTATGTCAGAGGGAAAGGCCATGTATCACGTATCGGCAATCTGACCTGTGATCTGAAAAGGAGCTGATCAAATCGGACAACCTTTACAGACGCAGCAATTCCGGTTCCAAATCAAGGTTAAAATCAAGGCAACACGAAGCGAAACCAGCTAAAACGTTGCGAGAAAATCCGGATGCAAGACGACGAGGAATTCGGCTCCTCAACGTACACGCAGTACGTTGAGGAGCCGAAAACGAGTCAACGCAGATATCGCCTTAAGTTGGAAGCGGAATCATCCCCAGATCAGGTAGCCCGGCTCATAGATCAACCCCAACTCCTTATGCCTCGGCATCACCCGCACCATAAAACCATAGCGTCCGCAGAAGCGGCATTCAAGATCTCCGGCAAAGCGGTAGCGGCCATTCTCCAGCGTTTCTGTCACTGCCAACGGGACAATCTCGCCACCACGAATGATCCCCTGATTATCCAGAACACCGAAGTAGCCTTCCACCGCCACTTCATCAGGATTTAAATTTCCCAACCGGACGGTAGCACTAACCGGCAGGCTGCTACCCACCGCCACTGAATCACTCAGCTTGGCTTCAGTAGCCTCAATCCCTACCTGACCCCAGCCTCCGAAGACCCGTTTCTTCCAGGCAGCCAATTCCCTGGCAAGCTTGAGGTCATTACTTTCAAGCCGCGCCCACTGGCGGTAGGAAGGAATATAGGAAAGCTGGGCATACTCCTCAACCATCCGGTCGGTTGAGAAGACCGGACAGAGTGACTGCATCGAGGCCTTCATCATGCTGACCCAATCACGGGGAATGCCATCTCCGCCGCGCTGGTAGTAGAGCGGCACCACTTCCTTCTCCAGCAGGTCATACAGGGCGCCACTCTCCACCTGGTTCTGGTACTCCAGGTCGGCATAGACCTCGCCTTTGCCGATAGCCCAGCCGTTGTTGCCCTGGTAGCCTTCACACCACCAGCCATCCAGGATGGAAAGGTTCAGGCCTGCATTAAAGGCCACCTTCATGCCGCTGGTGCCGCTGGCCTCCATCGGCCTGCGGGGCGTATTCAACCAGACATCAACCCCCTGGACCAGATGGCGGGCCACTTCCATATCATAGTCCTCAATAAAGACTATTTTGTGCCGGAACCGTTCCTGGTGGGAGACCTGCACGATCTGACGGATCAGCTCCTTGCCTTCGGTGTCATGGGGGTGGGCCTTACCGGCAAAGATAATCTGTACCGGACGATCCGCGTTGTTCAAGATCCGGTCCAGACGATCCAGATCCCGCATCAGCAGGGTACCACGCTTGTAGGTGGCAAAACGACGGGCAAAACCGATGGTCAGCACCTCCGGGTCCAGCACCTCATCAGCCGTGGCAATCTCCTTGGCGGTAGCTCCCACCTTCTTCAACTGCTCTTTCAGGCGACAACGGGCAAAATCCACCAGCCGTTCACGGGTGCTTTGACGGGTACGCCAGATCTCGGCATCCGGTATCTTGCCGATTCTACGCCAGACATTGTGATCAGTCGGATCATCCAGCCAGCGGGTACCCAGATAGCGCACCAACAGACTGCCCATCTGCCCGGACATCCAGGTACGGGTATGCACCCCGTTGGTAATGGAGCTCAGCGGCAGCTGTTCTTCCGGCAGTTCCGGCCAGAGGTTCTTCCACATGCTACGGGAAACCTCGCCATGCAACTGACTGACACCGTTGGCATGACCGGCCAGCTTCAGGGCCAGCACCGCCATACAGAAGCTCTCGTACTGATCTGCCGGGTTCTGACGTCCCAACCCCAGAAATTCATCCCGAGAAAGGTTGAATGACTTGATATATTTGGTGAAATACTTATCCAGCATCTCGGCGGGGAAGTGGTCGATTCCTGCCTCCACCGGGGTATGGGTAGTAAAGATGTTGCCGGCCCGTGTCACCTCACAGGCCTCGTTAAAGCTGATCTTGCGTTTCTCCATCACCAGCCTGATCCGCTCCAGGGCCAGGAAGGCGGCATGGCCTTCATTCATATGGCAGACATTGGGGATGATCCGCAGGGCTCGCAGGGCTCGCACCCCGCCGATCCCCAGCAGGATCTCCTGCAGCATCCGCATCTCCTGATTGCCGCCGTACAGTTGCGAGGTAATCAGACGATCTTCCGGGCTGTTCTCCTCCAGATTGGTATCCAGCAGATAGAGCGGCACCCGACCTACCTGCACCCGCCAGATATGGGCCTTGAAATGGCGCGGCCCAAACTCCAGTTCAATCTCAAACGGACGGCCCAGCTGATCCCGCTCCAGAGTGAGGGGCAGGTTGTAGAAGTCATTTTCAGGGTAGATCTCCTGCTGCCAGCCTTCGTTATTCAGATACTGACGAAAGTATCCCTGGCGATACAACAGTCCCACCCCAACCAGTGGCAACCCCAGATCAGAGGCTGATTTGAGGTGATCGCCGGCCAGAATCCCCAGACCACCGGAGTAGACCGCCAGCGACTCATGCAGGCCAAACTCCATGGAAAAGTAGGCGGTCTTCAACTCAGAATCGCCGTTGTACTCCTTCTGAAACCAGGATTTTTCCGTCATATAGGTATCAAGCTTCTCATCCACCATCTGCAGATGAGCCATGAACCCTTCATCCAGCTTTAACGACTCCAGCGTTGTCTGCTGCAGAATCCCAAGCATCTCCACCGGGTTATGGCGGGTGGCATTCCAGAGATCAATATCGAGCCGCTTGAACAGAGCGATCGCGTCCGGGTCCCAGGACCACCAGAGGTTGTAGGCGATCCGCTGCAGCGGGGCCAGTTCGTCGGACAAAGAGGGAACAACGGTAAATTTGTGGAGCAGTTTGGAAAAATCCATGGAACACCTCGGGGCTAGGACAACAGATAACTAATCAGGAAACGAGGATTTTCTTGTTCCAGTTGCGGCTACCAAGGGGCGGCAGCAGAAGCGTACCACAGGCAGTACGTTGAGCATGCCGCCCCGCAGGTTGACGTGACTGGGGCGAGAAAAGGCCGTTTCTACAACGTAATTTCGCCGTTAAACACTTCCGTAGCCGGCCCGGTCATGAACACAGAACCATTCTCAACCCACTCCAGCTCCAGATCCCCACCGGCCAGATGATTCAGGATCTTACAGTCGGTCAGGTTATTCAATACACCTGCCACGCAGACCGCGCTGGCACCGGTACCGCAGGCCAGGGTCTCGCCTGCGCCGCGCTCCCAGGTACGCTGCTTGACTTCAGTACGGGAGATGATCTGGATAAACTCCACGTTGGTACGCCGGGGGAACAGCTGATGGTTCTCAATCAGCGGGCCGTAGGTGGCCACCGGAAAGTTGTCCACGTCATCCACATAGATAATGCAGTGGGGGTTACCCATGGAAACACAGGTAATCTTGAAGGTCTTGTCCAACACGGTCAGTTCTTCAGCCACCACCTGGGGGGTCGGCGTGCCGTTCATCGGGATCTCTTCACGGGAAAGCCGTGGCGGTCCCATGTTAACTCGCACCCGATCAACCTTATTGGCTGCATTGGGGAACAGTTGCAGGGTCAGGATGCCGGCACCTGTTTCGGCCGTAATCTCGGTCTTGGTCACAATGCCATGGTCATAGGCATACTTGGCCACGCAGCGGATGCCGTTACCGCACATCTCCGACTCGGAACCGTCACTGTTGAACATCCGCATCCGGACATCAGCCTTATCAGTGGGCATGATCAGGATCAGGCCGTCTGAACCGATCCCAAAATTGCGGTTACTGACCTTTATTGCCACTTCAGCCGGGTTCTCGACCGCTTCTGCAAAGCAGTTCACATAGACATAATCGTTGCCAGCACCATGCATCTTGGTAAACTTCATTACCGTTCCTCCATTGAAAGCAATGTATTAGAATCAAGAAAGTAGCAGAATACCGTCACGGCAACAAGACGAAATCATGGACGTGGCATGAATGTAACGTGTATACTTTTGCTCCATTCAGACCTGTCAAGGAGAACCTACGCATGATTCGTCCCTTTAAGGGTATCAGCCCCCAAATCGACCCTTCCGCCTTTATTGCCGAGACCGCCGTGGTGATCGGTGAAGTCAGCATCGCTGCCCAGGCCAGCCTCTGGTACAACGTCGTGGCCCGTGGCGACGTCAACTTCATCAGTATTGGCGAACGCAGCAACATTCAGGACCTGACCATGCTGCATGTCACCCATAAGAAGCATGCTGACGACCCAGGCGCACCGCTGATCATCGGTAATGATGTCACCGTAGGCCACTCCGTCACCCTGCATGGCTGCACACTGAAAGACGGCTGTTTTATCGGCATGCAGGCCATGGTGATGGATAAGGCAGTGGTAGGTGAAGGTGCCCTGGTGGGTGCCCGGGCGCTGGTCACCGAAGGGACCATCATCCCACCCCACACCCTCTGGGTTGGCGCTCCAGCCAAGTACAAACGGGACCTGACACCGGACGAGATCGCCTGGCTGAAGAAATCTGCTGATAACTACGTCAAATATTCTCTTGAATTTATCAATGATACCTACTGACACTCAAACAGAAAGGAAACCTGCAATGGCAAAATCCCAGAACATGTCTACCCGACTCAAACTTACCGTACTGCTGGCCAGCATGGCACTCATCACTGCCACGGCTCCGCCCCTTCATGCCACTGAATCCGGCGGGGGAGCCTATCCCAATGGTGCCGAAGGATTCGGTGCCGGCATGCTGCCACCACCCGGTACATACCTGCTGAACTATTTCAATGTCTATCACGCCCCACACCTGAACAACGGCAGCGGTAACAACATGGTGCCCGACTTTAACCTGACTGCTGTTGTCAACGCCCTGCGTTTGGTGCATGTCACCAAAGTTGAACTGTTAGGGGGCAATCTGGGTGGACATCTGCTGCTGCCGATTGTTAATCTTGACGTTACCATGGGAGGACGCAGCCAATCCCGCTTCGGTCTCGGTGACCTGACGGTCGGTCCGCTACTCACCTGGCACTCAAAAAATCTGCATACGGCGATTGGCCTGGATACCACTATGCCAAGTGGCCGTTATGATAAAAACGATCTTGCCAATATCGGTCGTAACTATTGGACTTTTGAACCGATTGTTGCCGCTACCTGGCTGACCGACAGCGGTTTCGAGCTGTCCGGCAAATTCATGTACGACATCAACACCAAAAACAATGACACGGATTATCTTTCCGGCCAGGAATTCCATGTTGACTACACCGTGGCTCAAAAATTCAACAATCTATCTGCAGGGTTAGGGGGCTATTTCTACAAACAGGTTACTGACGACGAACTGCATGGTTCTAAAGTGCCTGTTAATGACGGCTTTAAGGGCCAGGCATTTGCCCTCGGGCCACAGCTTAAATACGACTACAAGAATATGTTCTTCATTTTAAAGTATCAGCGTGAAATGGCTGTTGAGAATCGTCCGGAAGGCAACAAGTTCTGGTTCAAAATGCTGTACGCATTTTAACGGAAAGGCAGGACTCTGCCTGTTTGATATCTCTAAACATGCGAGCTGAAAAACAAAACAGTTGACGGACTGATCCGGTCTTCTTATGATGTCAACATATTTATTGTAAAGGCTGGGAAGAGGAGTAGTAACAGAGGTACATCCTTGAGAGAGCCGGTGGGTGGTGCGAACCGGTGGATGGAAACTGTGAACTCGCCTCGGAGCTGCTCCGGTGAACCATCAGTAGTCGGAGTCGAATTATCCACGTAACGGATCAATTAAGGTTCGCTGCAAACAGCGAACGAAGTAGGGTGGTACCACGGAAGCGACACGCCTTCGTCCCTGCAACAGGGCGGAGGCGTTTTTTTATTTCAGGACACCACACACAGGAGGTGGAGCATGGCAAAGGCCAAGCAGGCAGCAAAAGAAGAAACCAGGGTAGTCAAAATTTTCGACACCACGCTGCGGGATGGGGAGCAGGCTCCCGGCAACAGCATGAATATTGAGGAAAAACTGCGGGTTGCCAAGCAACTACAGAAACTGAACGTGGATGTCATTGAGGCCGGTTTCCCGATCGCCTCTGAAGGCGACTTTGAGGCGGTCAAGAAAGTGGCCCAGATGATCAAGGGACCGGAAATCGCCGGCCTGTGCCGTTCTAGCGAAAAAGATATTGACCGGGCCTGGGAGGCATTGAAGTACGCTGGCGAGAAAGGACGTATTCATACCTTTATTGCCACCTCCGACATCCATATGAAGTACAAACTGAAGATGGAGCCGGAACGGGTGCTGGAGTCAGCCGTAAAGGCGGTCAAGCGGGCTGCGTCGTACACCCCTAACGTTGAATTTTCCTGCGAGGATGCGGTACGCACCCGGCTGCCGTTTCTGGCCCAGGTGGTTGAGGCGGTAATCGCTGCCGGCGCCACCACGGTTAACATCCCGGACACGGTCGGCTATACGATTCCGTTTGAGTACTTCAATATTATCAGATATCTGAAGGACAACGTGCCCAATATTGAAAAGGCGGTGATCTCAGTCCACTGCCATAACGATCTGGGACTGTCGGTGGCCAACTCCATTGCTGCAGTTCAGGCCGGAGCAGGCCAGGTTGAATGTACCATCAACGGTATTGGTGAGCGGGCCGGTAACTGTTCACTGGAAGAGTTTGCCATGATCCTGCGCACCCGCCGCGACATTCTGCCGTTCACCACCAACATCGTGACTGAGCAGTTGACCCCGTCCAGCCGCCTGTTAACTACCATCACCGGCATCGCGGTGCAGCCCAACAAGGCGGTGGTAGGTGCCAACGCCTTTGCCCACGAATCCGGCATTCACCAGCACGGCATGCTGATGGACAAGTCCACCTACGAAATCATGACCCCTGAATCAGTTGGCCTGACTGCCAGTGCCCTGGTGCTGGGCAAGCACTCCGGTCGTCACGCCTTCAAAAAGCGTCTGGAAGAGCTGGGGCATGACCTGGATGATGAGATGCTGAACCGTGCCTTTGACCGCTTCAAGGCCCTGGCTGACCTGAAAAAAGAGGTCTTTGATGAGGATCTGGATGCCATCGTAACGGATGAATCACGGGAAGAGGACCAGTTCAAGCTGGATCATATTACCGTAACCTGCGGTTCCTTTGCAGTGGCCACAGCCACAGTGCAGATGGAGATCAATGGCAAACCGGTGCGCACGGCTGAACTGGGTGATGGTCCGGTTGACTCGGCACTTAAGGCGATCCGCAAGCTGACCAAGACCAAGGCCAAGTTGACCCAGTACAACGTCGGCTCCATCACCGGCGGCACTGATGCCCAAGGTGAAGTAACCGTTCGGGTGGAAGAAGGTGGGCATACCGTGGTGGGCAAAGGGGCTTCAACCGATATCATCGTGGCCTCGGCCAAGGCCTTTATCCATGCCCTGAACCGGCTGCACTGCAAACAGAAGCGGCTGACCGACGCAGTTTGATTGTACGGAGACACAGGGGCAGGTCCGAGACCTGCCCCTACAAACGCACCGTCTTGTAGAGAAAATTCTTAAATTTATACAGCATCTTGCGCTGCTCATCGGCATTCATACCGTCTGTCAACGCCCCTAGATAACGCGCTACTCCCGGCAAAGGCCGTCCAGCAAAGGCACGCCCCTTCTCCACCACCAGCCGGACCACATCCCGAGAAATATCGTTGCGCGTAAACGGTTCATACACATCCTGCCAGAAGTCCCCCCCCTGGCGGATCTTCTCAACAATCGCATCTGCCAGATGACTTGCCAGCTCACGCCCATCACCAACCGGCGTGACGCTGCCCAGTCCGACCCCCTTGATGGCCTGCCGAATGGCATCGCCGCCAATAATGTTTCCCCTCCTGAAAAACATCGCCCGCAGCAGGATTGAGCGCAGCTCACGGATATTTCCCTCATACTGATGCATCACCAGCTCTGATTTTGCATCAACCGCCAACACAGGTGGTTCTTCAGGGTCGTCCTGCCCCCGATAGGTACGGTACAGCTTGCCCAGAAAGTGTACTGCCAGATCAGGAATATCCTCACGCCGTTCATTAAGCGAAGGCAGGCGGATCGAAAGTTCTGCCAGGCGGTGATAGAGATCCTCCCGGAAACGGCCTGCAGCTATCTCGGCCGGCAGATCCCTGTTAGTGGCTGCCACCAGCAGCACCCGGCTGAAGCGCTCTGTATTCTCACCCAGCCGCACGAACCCGCCGTTATCCAGGAAACGCAGCAGTTGTACCTGAGTCTTGGGATCAGCATCACCGATCTCATCCAGAAAGACCACCCCGCCCATACATTCTTCCAGTATCCCTCGCCGGTCACTGGAGGCACCGGTAAAAGCACCTTTTTTGTGTCCAAACAGCTCAGAATAGGTCAGCTCCCCACTGTAGGCAGCGATATTGGTCTTTTTAACCGGCAACTCACCATTTGGGTTCAGTTGCAAACGGTAGAGAGAGTTGAGCGTATTATAGAGGTTGTTGAAAAAGAACTCCTTGCCGGAACCGGTGGGGCCGGTAATCAGGATTGAAGGCAGCCCGATGGTGGCCTCCTGAATAACATTCTTACTCCAGAGTGTGACCCGGTTAAACAGCGGCTGGGATACGGTGTTGATAAAGTCAATCACCGCCTGGGAGGTGGGACTGACCCCGATGATATTCCCCAACCGATAGGACGAAACATGGGGATCCTTGTAGCCGACATCGGTGGTCAGGCGCTGCACCTCTCCCTGCAGTCCCTCAATCCGTTGCAGGTCAGAGAGATGGCGGGCCGTAAGTGAGCCGATGATCTGCAGAATACGGCGATGTTCCTCGGTAAAGTAGCTGTAACGCAACGAGTTCAGACAGATAACGGCGATCACCTCGCCATCGCAGACCACCGGCACGGCGATCTCGCTTTTCAGCAGCTCACTCATCGAACGGTGGAATCCCTCTCCAGCCCGTTCCTCATCAACGCTACCAATGATCTTAGGCTGTTGGCTCCAGGCCACGTAGCCGGTCAGGCTACGTTCTTCAGGGGCCAGATCTGCTCCTCCCACCGGAAATGGGGGAATATAGCGTTTCAGCCATTCCTTGTTTTTCGCACCGACAATGATCCCCTGTTCATCCTCAACCACCAGCCATTTACGGCCATCACGTTCCTCAACCAGGGCAATACTGCCGGTATCGGCTCCGATCAACTCAGTGGCCTTGGCCAGCACCTTGGTCAGAAACGGCTGCAGAGCAGAATCTCCTTCATTCAATAGATCGGTAATTTCTGACAGCACCCGAATCTCCAGATGCTCTCCCCCCACCCCACTGACCACACTGGCCACCATCTCAGCATGGCCCTGTAAAAGGCCCATCTCAAACTCGGAAAAACGATATTCCTCCCGACAGAAATAGTTCAGCAGACAGATCACCCGGCGGCTACGGGGTTCAAAACGGGGTACCACGTACAAACTGCGTAACGACATCTGTTCCGTCAACTCACGTTTTTGAAGGTCATGACGGGTCAGGTCATGGATAAAAAGCGGTTTCAGCAACCGGTCATCACTGATTACGGCCTGTTCATCCACATAGCGGGAGATCAACGAGGCCCCTGGTTCCAGCAGAATCGCTCCCAGACGGTCATACTGCATCTGCAGGGAAGGATCTTCAGCATAGCTGGCCAGCACTTCCAGCGCCGCCGAACCGTCGCCTGAAACCACCGGGGTCAGCACTGACGCCAAAGCCACTTTTTCCACCAAACGGACCGCAGACCGGACCATCTGCCCGGCGGCCTCCCGCTTTTTAGACTCTTCTAGCCGTCGGGCCAGCTGGACCTGCTGGTGATAGCTACGGGCCTCATCCAGACGCTCGGTTACCTGCTGAATAAAATCAGCCAGACGAGACTTGATCTTGCCGGGCAACAGCAGGTCACCATCCATGCTATCAATACAAAGCACGCCAATGGAACGTCCCCGGCTAACTAACGGCAGACAACTGCTGGCCACCAGGGCAAAACGCCCGGCAACGGCATTATCAAGCGCGCCTGCAGTCAGATCACCGTTTCTGAAATCTGCCGGGTACTGGCTGATAAAGACCCGTGACACCACAGCATCCTGGGTAATAATGGGAAACGCCACCTCACGCAGCTCGGCGCCGTCCGGTCCATTGGCAAAGGCACAGATCAGCGCCCCCGAAATCAGGTCTTCCAAATAAATTCTGACCAGATCGACACCAGAGATCAGCCTGACCCCTTCCGCCAATACGTAGAGCAGCTCGGTCTGATTTTCCTTGCCATAGCTGTCAATTTTCAAACGCAGCGACTGCAGTAACTCGTCTTGCGACATCGCCACCCTCCTGAGTTATTAATCAACACATCAACACGCAAAAGATACACGCTCTATACGACATGGGCAAGCCAACAAAAAACAACGTAAAATTTCCGGCCAACAGTTGACTTGATTGCAGTATTTAAATACTATAATTTTCAAATACTCCAACCCGGCTCTACTTTTAGCACCTGCTTATCCTGTTAAAGGGGGCAACCATGCCGAACACCAGCACACCCTACAAACAGGTATTTTCAGCCATACCAGCTCCGGTGATTATGCTGGACATGCAAGGGCACTTCGCCTTCGCCAACAAGGCTGCCTACAAGATCCTCCCCACCTGCATTCCACTCTCAGACGGCGTCAGCTGCACCCCGCCGGACTGGCTGGCCACTGAAATAAACACATTTCTGCAGCATGAAAAGGATGAACACTGCTTTGAACAGTGTCTGTCTCTGGAGACTGGCCAGCGCCACCTTCAATTCACCCTGACCCGCCTGGACCAGGATGCTCAACAGAGCGGCATCCTGATTACACTGCACGACATAAGCCGCCACAAACGGACCGAGCAGGCCCTACGCCAGAGTGAAGAACGCTACCGTATGCTGGTCGAGCACCAAAGTGATCTGGTGGTCAGGGTTGATACCGATGGCAGACTGCAGTTTGCCAGCCCTTCATTTTGTATGATGTTCGGTATTGACGAGGAGCAGCTGGTTGGGCGGGAACTCTGCCCGATCATTAATATCAGCGGTCAGGGAATGATGAAAGAGGCGATGAAGCGACTGGATTGCTATCCCAAACCCTGCTATTACGAGATTAATTCTCAAACCCTGGATGGCCCCCGCTGGATCGGCTGGGCTATGAAAGGGGTAGTGGATGAAAAAGGCAGGATAGAAGCCATTGTCGGCATTGGACGGGACATCACCGACCGGAAAAAGGCAGAAAAAGAGATACTGCAACTTGCCCATTACGACACCCTGACCGGCCTGCCCAACCGCAGCCTGCTCCATGACCGGCTGTCCCAGGCCATCTCCCTGTCCAGCCGCAATGGTTCGTCTCTGGCCGTGCTTTTTCTCGATCTTGATCGTTTCAAACATGTTAACGATGCCTTTGGACACCAGATTGGCGACCTGTTACTGCAGGAGGTAAGCCGCCGTCTGAACAGCTGTGTCCGTGCCACGGACACCGTTGCCAGGATTGGCGGCGATGAGTTTGTACTTATCCTGAACAGCCTGGTCAAATGTAGCCAGGCAGGCTCCGTGGCATCCAAAATAGTCAACGCAATGAGCCATCCGTTCCAGCTGGGCGGGCATGAGCTGTACAGCGGCGTTAGCATCGGCGTTGCCCTCTTCCCTTCGGACGGTACCGATGTGGACACCCTGCTCAAACATGCCGATATTGCCATGTATCAGGCAAAGGAGTGTGGCCGCGGTACCTTCAAGTTCTTTTCACCGGACCATAACGAAAAAATGGTGCAACGGATGCAGCTTGAGCAGGCACTGCGCCGGGCCATCGAACACCAGGAACTGTTTCTGGATTACCAGCCCCAGATAGATAACACCACCGGCGCTATTACCGGCGTTGAAGCGCTGGTACGCTGGAATCATCCCCAACTTGGTCTGCTCCTGCCCGGACTTTTTATCGGTATCGCAGAAGACACCGGACTGATTATTCCGCTGGGAGAATGGGTATTACGGACCGCCTGTCACCAGGCAAGGGCCTGGCAAAAGGCTGGCTACCGCCAGCTACGGATGGCGGTCAATATCTCACCCCGTCAGTTTCAGCAACGGGGACTGATGCCGATGATTGATGAGATTCTGCAGGAAACCGGCTGTGATCCCAAAGGGCTGGAGCTGGAACTGACAGAAACCACCCTGATGGACAATCCAGATGAAGCCGCAGCTCTGCTCAAGGCACTCAAGCGTCGCGGCATCAGTCTGGCCATTGATGACTTCGGTACCGGCTATTCATCCCTCAGTCACCTGAAACATTTTCCGATTGACCGCCTCAAGATCGACCGCTCCTTTATCAACGACCTGACCCGCAGTCCTGAAGACAGTGCCATTGTAGAAGCGATCATCGCCATGGCGCACCGCCTGCACCTGGAGGCGGTGGCTGAAGGGGTTGAACATATTGACCAATGCACCCTGCTCCACAACTGGGGCTGCACAACATCCCAAGGGTTCCTTTTCAGTCATCCCCTGCCTGCCCAGAATATAACCGGCCTGCTTGCTTCCAGCCAGAGTAAAGCCGTCATACCGGCTGGACTGACAACTTGAACCGGCGAGCATCAGATTGACAGTCTGCCTCCCAGCGTCTAGTATGACTAAAGTATCAGGAGGCATTCATGAAACTCGCTTCAGACAGTTATCTGCAAATCGTTGAAGCACTGCCGACACCGATCCTGCTCCTCAGACAGAATGGCATCATCCTGCATGCCAACAACCCTGCAATAACACTGCTTGAAACCCTTGAAGGAATCACGCCGCAAAGCGAAATCACCCTGGCCCCCTCCTGGATCATGGAGGAGATTGAAACATACCGATCCCAAGAGACACCCTCCCACCAGGCAGAAAAAAGCCTGATCAGCACCACCAACAGCCACTCCTTTATCCTGATCAGCATCAAACCTCTCAAAACCAGCTCTGATGACCTGCTGCTGGTCACGATCAACGACCTTTCCAAGCTGCATTTGATTGAAGACGGTCTTCGCCAACTGGTGGAAGGGGTCTCCGAGGCCACTGGTGAACGCTTTTTCCAGTTCCTGGTACTTCACCTGGCAAAGGCGCTGGATGCCGACTTTGCCTTCATCGGCGAGTTTGTGGACACTGAACGGACAACCATTCAAACCGTGGCTGTCGCTGCCGATGGCGCCATACATGGCAACTTCACCTTCCCACTGCTTGACACCCCCTGCGAACAGGTGTTGGCCAACGGCCTGAAGATTTACCCCCAGGGCATCCCAGAACTGTTCCCCCTTGACCACCTTGCCCTTGAAATGGGGGTTGAAAGCTATATCGGTATCCCGCTGATCAGTTCACACAAGACAACCATGGGGCCACTGGCGGTCTTCAGCCGTCGCCCGATCCGCGAAAGTCACCTGGCTGCATCCATGCTACAGATTTTTGCGGCACGGGCTGCCTCGGAACTGGAGCGTCTGCAAGCAGAACGGGTATTGAGAGAGACCGAAGCACGACTAAAGACCATTGTTGACTCGGTCCACACCGGCATTCTGGTGATTGACCCCCAAAACCACCGGATTGTTGATGTCAACGAGGTTGCTGCTTCCAGCCTGGGCAGAACCCGCGAAGAGATGATCGGGGTATCCTGCCACCGTTTTATCTGCCCCAATGAAGAAGGACAGTGTCCCTTCACCGATCTGCACCAAACGCTGGATAATGAGGAACGGGACCTGATCCGGGCCGATGGTAGCAGGCTGTCAGTAATCAAGACCGTCAGCAGGGTGGTGCTGGATGGTCGCGAACATCTGCTGGAGAGTTTTGTTGATATCAGCAGGCGCAAGCAGGTGGAGAACAAGCTGAAGGAAAGCGAAGAACGCTACCGGATACTAGTGGAAAACCAGGCGGATCTGGTGATCAAGATCGACATGGACGGTACTCTACGCTTTGTCAGCCCTTCATTCTGCAAACTTTTTGGACAGACCGAGGAAGAACTGCTCGGTAAACCGCTCATGCCGGTTATTCTACCGACTGAACAGCTCCAGCACAGCAACGGTTTTGAGCGAATGATCTGCAATGACACCAGCTACTACCGTGAATATCTCTCCCAAACCATGGAAGGAAAGCGCTGGATCGGCTGGGCCCTGCGCTGCATCATAAACCCGGCAGGCCAGCCAGAAGCGATTGTCGGCATGGGCCGGGATATTACCGACCGTAAAGAAGCCGAAACCACCATTGAAAAGCTGGCCTACCACGACCCGGTCACCGGCCTGCCCAATCGGACCCTGCTGCATGACCGGCTGCAACTGGCGATTAATCGGGCAGAGCGGGACAATCAGGGTGTCGCCATCCTGTTTCTTGATCTGGATCGTTTTAAGGCGATTAACGATTCATTGGGACATGCCATTGGTGATCAGCTTTTAAAGCAGGTAGGTAACCGGCTGCTTGACTGTGTCCGTTCATCAGACACGGTAGCCCGTCTGGGTGGTGATGAATTTGTGGTACTGATCTCTGCACTGGAAAACGACCATGCGGTGGGTAGCGTGGTTATGAAAATCCTTGAACAGCTTGCCGAGCCGTACCTGATTGATGAACATGAGGTTTATTCCTCTTCCAGCATCGGGATCTCAATCTATCCGCGAGACGGTCATGATGCCGAAGAACTCTTAAAAAATGCAGACATGGCCATGTACCAAGCCAAAGAGGCTGGTCGCAACACCTGCCACTTCTTCTCACCGGAACTGAACATGCGGGCAACGGAACGTCTCTTGCTGGAAAACACCATGCGACGGGCCCTGGAGAGGGAAGAGTTTTTTCTGGCCTACCAGCCTCAGATGGAGCTTAACTCCGGCCATGTGGCAGGTATTGAAGCGCTGATCAGGTGGCGGCATCCTGACCTGGGCATTGTACCCCCCAACAATTTCATTCCGATTGCCGAAGAAACCGGCTTGATTGTCCCCCTTGGCGAATGGGTACTGGCAGAGGCCTGTCGGCAGGGGGTACGCTGGCGGCAGGAAGGCTATCCGCCCATTCGGATAGCAGTTAACGTCTCGGCACGGCAATTCAGGCAAAAAACCCTGGGGATGCGCATAGAAAAAATACTGGCAGAAACCGGCTTCAACCCTGAACTGCTTGAGCTTGAACTGACCGAAAGCGCGGTCATGGAAAACCCGGAAGAAGCGATTTTGACCCTGCGCCAGCTTAAAAAAATGGGTATAACCCTCTCAATTGATGACTTTGGCACCGGCTACTCGTCACTGTCACACCTGAAGCATTTCCCGATTGACCGGCTCAAGATCGACCGTTCATTCGTCAAACATGTCACCCGTGACCATAATGACGCCACCATCGCCGAGGCGATCATCGCCCTGGCTCACAGCATGAACCTGACTGTTGTCGCCGAGGGGATTGAACATAGCGAGCAGATGGAGTTCATGCACCAGCGCAGCTGTGACACCATGCAGGGCTATTACCTGTCACGACCGGTGACCGCCGGGGAGTTTGGCACATTTCTCAAAAGGCTGGGGGAATCAGACGGCAAGGCCCACGGCCTGCTGGGAGGATGAAATGGCAAGATTACACATAAAAGCAAAAATTCAAAACCAGGAATGAGGATTTTTTTGCTCTGGCTGTAGCAAGCAAAGTCTGGCGCGGAGGCGTACTACTGAGGTACGCCGCACAAGACAGACTGCAGATTGATACGGCCAGGGCGAAAAAAGACCATTCCCTTACAACCCCTGGCGGATCTGATACATCTCTTCTAAATCCAACCCATTCTGTTCATAATACTCCCGCTCCAGCTCTTCCACATAGAAACGGTCCAGACCGGCATTAGCCAGAAAATCCTCGCGCAGAACTGCATTTTTCTCCGCTATGATGGTTGGCAGCAGGGACTGCAGATAGACCGCTTCCTTCTGTATGGTGGTGACGGTCTCCTGAAAGACATGATCGGGCAGGTTTACAGCCAGTTTTTTGCGGGCCTTCAACTCCTCAAGCACCTCACGGCGCAGTACATCCTGTTCTGCCTTGGTGGCATAGCTTGAGTAAAAATTACGGACCCGATGTCGCACCAGCTCCAGCACCATCAGATACAGCCGTTCTTCCTGGTCAACCGCAATCAGACGCTTTTGAAGCTCCTCAATCCCTTGCTGTTCTGCCTGCACCAGAGGCAGCCCCTCCATCAGGATCGTCATTTTTGTCCGGCCAAAACGTCCAAGATACGGGTTATCAAACAGCTCTTTCGCAAACAGCTCTTCAAAGCAACCGGGCTGCAGATTTTCAAAGGCCGCACGATGTTCCAGCAAGCCCTGGAGCATCTCCTCGGTTATCCGTACGTTTTCCATGAAGGCCAGCTGACCGATCAGCGACAGGGTACTGTCCAACCGGTCAAGATAGGTAATAACAAAGGAAAAACCTTCAAGCAGGGTTGGGTCAGCACCATCCCTGATTTTTTCATCACATTCACGACTGAAATCAAGCATCAGATGATCAAAATGATGGTCACGGGCCGCAATGGCCCATTTTTTTGCCTTGATCAGGGTCAGCATATCGTCCCGGTCAATGGAACTGTCAATCTCCTGCTGATGCAGGAAGAACCCTTCCAGAATCTGGCGGGTCTGGGCGATGTAGTCGGCCTCCTCAGTGGCCTCCTTCAAATCACGCCCCTTTTTGAGCAGTTCATCCAGCGTAAAAAAGAGTGCACCGGGTATCTTGTTCCGCACGGAGAGTGCCTTCAACCGATTCAGCCGGGCATTTTCCAGAGTGCTGATCTCTCCCCTGGCAGTGCAGCCGATCAGGATACTCCGGTACTCATCAACAATCCGGCGATTCATTGGGTGACGATACATCACATCAATCCGCATCCGTTCCTGCTGGTAGCGGTCGATTTGGCGGGCACTGGCCAGGCTCATCAGGCGGGCAAAGTCATCGTCGGCAATCTTCTTTGAGCGGAAATAGAGGGAACGGAACAGGTCTCGATAGGCCTTGTGATGGGTGTTAATCAGTTTGACAATAAACAGTTGGGCGCCTTCATCCTGTAAAAGCGGAAACAGCTCATCAACCAGCAGGTCATCCCGTTCTTCACCAACTGCCGGAGTTCGCTTCAGGGTCTTGCCCAGCAGACGGACCAGTTCCTGCTGCTGCTCCCCCAGCTTACGGGAAAGTTTGGGAGAATACACGGAAAAGAAGTAATTACAAACCGCGTTACCCTCAAAAAAGACGGTATCGTAGGATTCATGTCCACTGGTCTGCTCGCTAAAATGAAGGGAGCCTCCCTCTTCCTCAAGGCAGGCACCGTTCATGACCAGACGGTTAATAATCTCGGTCTTGGTCAGATCAGAGGTTGGCTGCTCCACCCCGAACATATACTCGCAGAAATGACCGCCATTACCCTCAAAGCTGATCCCCTTTTGCCCCAGAATGAACTCATTGCCGGGGGAAAAGACCCTCAACTCATCCTCTTCCTGAACAATATTAAAGAAATAGCGTTGGTAGGCCTCGGTTCCAACCACCAGCACAAAATACTCAATCCCGTTGGTCAGCTGCCCGTGGAGGCGTATATCCTTCTGCATGATTCCCCCATCCAATTTCAGATCAGAAAGTCAACATCTTGATACTGAATTGGCGCTACAGATCAATCACCATACCATCATAGGCAAATACGACACCACCCGGCAATTTCTGTTCTTCTGCGTGGCTTACCTCATGGGTCAGATGGGTAAGTATCGTCTGTCTGACCTGCAACTGCTGCATGGCAGCAATCGCTCCTTCGATGTTAAAGTGAAAGGGATGCGACGACCAGCGCAAGCCGTCAATCACTACTGTAACAACTCCCTGCAACAATGCAAGTGACGCTGCAGGAATAGCACTACAATCAGTTAAATAGGCGAAAGAACCGATCCGGTAACCACAGGAGACACCGGCCCCATGTTCCAGCGGAATCGGAATAACCGGTAATCCGAACAGCTCAAAAGGGCCAGACACGACCTGGGGGTCCAGCAACGGTGGATGGGTCGCCCCTTTATCTTGCTGAAAGATATAACCAAACCCTTTCTGCAAACGCTCCATGGTAGACGGGCAGGCGTAGCAAGGAACCACTTGGCGATGCAGAAAATGAAACCCACGCAGATCATCAATGCCATTGACATGATCAGCATGGGCATGGGTAAACAGCACCGCGTCAATCTGCGGTACCGATTCCCGCAACATCTGACTACGCAGGTCGGTTGAAGTATCTACCAGAATGTTCTTTCCGGCATGACAAATCAACAGCGACGCCCTGCTGCGACGGTCACGGGGATTGGAAGAGCTACAGACCGGACAACTGCAGCCAACCATGGGAACCCCGGTAGAGGTTCCGCTGCCAAGGATAATTATCTTCATAGGACCGGCAGAATAGCAGATGGCCCAGACACAGGCAAGGCGGTTTTCCCCCTTGCATCTGCCTGCATCAGTCGCCATACTAGCACCATGCACATTGCACTTTTCTGTCCCTTCTCCCAAGGCCCCACCAGAGGCAACATTACCAGCGTGCAGCGTATCGCCCGTCACCTGCAGATACATGGCCTCCAGACTGATCTGATACCCCTTGATGCAACGGATCTACACTTACATCTGCAAAATCTGGTCGCAACGCCACCAAGCTTGCTGCACGGCTTCCATGCCTTTCATGCCGGTCCACTGACCCGCACCACTGCCCAACAGCTTGGCCTGCCCTACCTGATCACCCTGACCGGCAGCGATCTGTTTGACCCTGCCCTGCGCGACCAGCAAGAAACCAGGCTGGCTCTCCACGATGCAGCAGCCGTCACCTGTTTTGATCCGCTTGTAGCCAAATTGGCCATGCAGGCTTTTCCGCATATTTCCCCCAAACTGCACGTCATCCCCCAAGGGGTAGAATCTTTTCAGGATACGAAACCCACTAAAAAACCGTCTGATAGCTTCGTGATCCTACTACCCGCAGCACTACGACCAGTCAAGGGGATTGATTTTGCAATCGATGCACTGAGCCCTTTAACAGATGAGCTGCCCCAATTACAGCTGTGGATAGCAGGCGGCGAGCTTGATCATCAGTATGCCGCCACGGTTCGCGAACAGGCCGCACAGCTTGCGTGGGTAAAGTTCTTGGGTGAGGTGCCGTATCAATCAATGGGGGCACTCTATGCTGCTGCAGACCTTGTCCTGAACAGCTCACAGTTTGAAGGCGGCATGGCCAATGCCCTGCTGGAAGCGATGGTCATGGGCAAACCGGTGGTGGCCCGGGACGTGCCCGGTAACCGCTCATTAATCCTCCACGGAGAAACCGGCTGGCTGTTTCAGGGTGGAGAGGAGTTATGCCGCCTGATCAGTCAGCTTATGGCGCATAAAACACTACGTGATACGGTTGCCGCTCAAGCACAGCAGCATGTTCTGGCTCAGTATTCTCCCCAACGGGAAGCGGGCTTACTGGCTCAACTGTACCGATCTCTACGACCTGCCCAGACGTGAGACAACATAAATAAAACGGGGAGCACAAGGCTCCCCGTTTCGGTTCATATTTGATGGTTTTCAAATCTTAGAAGTTGATATCCAGCTGTGTGGTGAAAGTTGGTTTACCGCCAGGCAACATGCCACCTTGCGGATCATAGAACGGATTGTAGAAGTTTGCACCGACCAGTAGAGAAACATTTGGGGTAAATGCCCACGAACCACCCACAGATAGCGCACCAAAACTGCTGTTACCACCCATGTAGTCAACTGCCAGCCACAGTTTATCCGAGATCTCACTCATGGTACGATCCCACGAAACCATAACGCCATTGTTTGCCCGTGCTTTTGTATCACTTACCATGTTCTTTGCAGCCCCATGATAACCTCCGGCAGAAATACGACCAACTACCGGCAATGTTTTTGCCAATAAACCATACGTAATGTTTGACATGGTATTTGCACCACCATTTGCAATATCACCACGATCAAAGGTACCAATACCAAACATACCGGCAGCAACTGCTGGCATACCCTTAAAAAAGGCATCTTCAGGGATCGCACCCTTAAAGTTAAAAAGAATAGGATGAGCACTTGCGTTAGAAGAGCCGCCGATATTAAGGTTATCCGTATAGTAATCAACACCAATTTCTAACTTGAACTTCTCAAAAGGAAGCACACCAACGGTCACACCGGCATCGTAATAGTTTGGGCCTGCATCGGCAGAATGAGACATACGGATATAGTTATCAATACTGATGTTAACTTCTTTAAAACCTTTGGCATCTGTTGACGGAATCCAGATTTGACCTGATGGTGTTGCCAGTGCTGCTGATGCACAAGTCAGGGTCAGGGCTGCTGCCAGGATCATGCTGCGAACTGATTTCATAATTATTCCTCCTATGGGATGATTGGCACCTGCGTAAAGCGGTTTTAAATGCGCCGTTATTAACATTGCTGTAACAGTAAGCGTGCCAATAATGAGCACAAATTCAGTTGCAGTTATTTTTCATTTGATTACAATGCGTTACAAACAAGATCAATGAGAACCTGATGCACTTAATCGCACTGCACCCGACAGGTATGATTATTAATTCATCAATCGATGCCGCAATCTGCATCACTTTGGAGGCATACCGTGCCCAACTATCTTGCATTTGCCAGTGACAATTATGCAGGGGCCTGCCCTGAAGCCTGGCAGGCCATGGCAGAGGCCAATTCCGGCTTTGTCAGTTCCTATGGTGACGATCCCTGGACCGCTCAAGCCTGCAGCATGATTCGGGATACCTTTGAAACCGACTGTCAGGTGTTTTTCGTCTTTAACGGTACGGCAGCCAACTCCCTGGCCCTGGCCTCGCTCTGCCAGTCCTATCACAGTGTGATCTGCCATGAGTTGGCCCATATTGAAACGGATGAATGCGGAGCCCCTGAGTTTTTCTCCAACGGCACCAAGATCCTGCCCGCCCCAGGGGCCGACGGCAAACTTGACCTTGCTGCAGTTGAACATCTAATTACACGGCGGGCGGACATCCACTATCCCAAACCTCGGGTACTCTGCCTGACCCAGGCCACAGAACTGGGCACCATCTATACCCCGGCAGAGGTGGCTACAGCAGGCGCTTTTGCCAGGCAGCACGGTCTGCGCCTGCAGATGGACGGCGCACGCTTTGCCAACGCAGTGGCCTCGTTGGGTTGTCACCCTGGCGATATTAGCTGGCGGGCAGGGGTAGATGTTCTCTGTCTGGGTGGCGCGAAAAACGGCATGGCGGTGGGAGAGGCGGTTGTTTTCTTCAAGAAAGACTTGGCGGAAGAGTTTGATTATCGCTGCAAACAGGCCGGACAGCTGGCCTCAAAGATGCGCTTTCTGGCAGCGCCATGGACCGGGATGCTGCGAAATAATACATGGCTGACACGGGCAACCCACGCAAATCACTGCGCCCAAACCCTGGCAGAACAGCTTCGGGCGATACCACAGGTTGACCTCATGTTTCCGGTTCAGGCCAATGCGGTCTTTATCAGCATGCCGCAAACCCTGATTGAAGCGCTGCACGGGCTGGGTTGGCATTTTTACAGCTTTATCGGGGCTGGTGGAGCCCGCCTGATGTGTTCATGGGCAACGGAGGAGAGTGACATTGAGGCGTTGGTGAGCGACATTAAACGTCTGGCTGCAGGTTAGGGACGAGGATTTTTTTGTACTGGGTGTGACAAGGAAGAAATGGCGCGGAGGCGTACAGAATAGTACGCCGCACAAGACATTTTGAAAATTGGCGCGCTCAGTACAAAAAAAGACCGTTCCGTTCTAGCGGGCCATGGCGGCTGAAACTTCCTGCACCAACTCCACTGCATCCAGCAGTTCCGCCTTTGTATCAGGTGTCATCAGCCAGGTGCCATAGTTGTCCTGTTCAAGTCTGACCGGTGCTTCCAGCACGACGCTGGCAACCGGCCCAACCTGCAGAGCCAGCCCCCCTATCCTCAAATCCAGCACCACCAGTTTCTCCGGCGCAGGTTCCGGCTCTTCCCCCAGATACCAGGCGAGGTCTACAACTGCCGCCACCACCCCGGCAGAACGAGTCGCGCCCAGGCACCAGACCGGGGCACGGGGTACCGGCGACAAAATTCGTAACTCACTGACCTCCGCCACCTGCTCAAGCGGCACTGCGTACCTTCTGCTACCAGCCTGCATGAGCAGGAAACGACGTGCCTCACTCATACCGTTTCCACCAGTTCAACAGGCTCATCCAGCGTAAAACGCCGCACCAGCCGTTCCAGTTCATCGGCCAGTTGTGTCAACTCTCTGGTTGCCAGGGCCATATCCTGCATGGCAGCCAATTGCTCTTCCGTAGCAGCCGAAACCTCCTCCGTAGCAGCGGCATTATCATCAGCCACCTTGGCGATCTCATCAACGGCATGCACCATCCTGCCTGAGCTCTCAAGCTGCATCTGGGAGAGGTCGGCAATGCTGTTGGCCCGTCGCTCGGTTTCCTGCACACTGGTAATAATCTCAGCAAAGGCACCAGCGGTAATATCAACGTTCTTCTTGCCTTCACGGATGGTCCGGGAACTTTCCAGCAGACTTTCATGTACCTTCTGGCTCTCATCCCGCAGAGTCACGATCAGGTCAGTGATCTCTCCGGCAGAATGGGAGGTGCTGTCAGCCAGCTTCCGCACTTCATCTGCCACCACGGCAAACCCCTTGCCGTACTCACCGGCCCGTACCGCCTCAATCGATGCATTCAGGGCCAGCAGATTGGTCTGACGGGCCACCTCGCCAATAAAATCAGCCACCTTACCCACCCGCTGCAGGCGCGTATTCAGCTGATCAAAACGGGCGCTAAGCGTCTCAATTCGTTCAAAAAAATCCTTCATCAGCAGCAGGGCATCACCGGCCAGATCAGAACCACGTTGGGCGGTCTGACTGGTTTCACGGGCACAACGGGAACTTTCCCGCGCCCTGGATGCAATCAGTTCAATCGAGATGGCGGTTTCTTTGATGATACGGGAGCTGCGTTCCACCAGCTCTGCCTGGGTCTCAGCACCATGGGAAATCTGCTCAATGGCCCGGGCCACCTCTTCCGTTGAAGCACTGATCTCAACCGCAGTACCGTTAATCTCTTTGGAAGCCCCTGCCAGTTTTGCCGAGCTGCTACGGATATGCCCCACCAGATCCCGCAGGCTCTGAATCATCTGGTTAATGGCAGCGGTCAGTTCATGGGTTTCATCCGGTATACGGGTGGGTGGTAACTGAATATCACAGGAGAGATCCCCCTGGCTGACCTCATGGGCAGATTCAGTTAGCATACTGATATTGCGAGCGAATCTTCGAGAGAAGAGCCAGCCCATGATCAACCCCACCGTCAGAGCGACCACGATGGTCAAAAACTGGGTAACGTCGGGTGAGTAGCCCAGTGCTGACACCACCGGTGGCGCAAAGGTCACCACTGCCACGACAGCAACAAAACCGAGGATGAATTTATATCCCAAAGGTACCCGCATACATTTTCTCCTCATCTGCGAGAATAAATTCTTTCTGTTGGATCAAGGGTGGCAAACCTGGTTCGCAAAGGAGCCGGCATGCTTTCTGATTTACCAAGCACCAGTATACCATCCTGCGGTAAAATATCTGCAAGGGCCTGCAGAATTTTTTCTTGGGCCGGCCGGTTAAAGTAAATCAAGGTGTTACGACACAAGATCAGATCTGCCTGAGGGTAGCAGTCAACCAGCTGCAGGTCCATCCGCCTGAATTTGACCAACTGCTGCGCTGCAGGACGAAGTTTAAAGGAACCATCCTGTTCCGTAAAGAACCTCTCTCGGCGTGCTGCAGAAACACCTCGCAGCGCCGGTTCTGCTTCATACCATGCAGATTCTGCCTGAGCCAGTGTGGTACGGTCGATATCCGTTGCCAGAATCTCAAACTGTTCGCGGGCAGCCTGTTCACCATATGCCTCCACAAGCAGTATGGCCAGAGAATAGGGCTCCTCTCCGGCAGAACAGCCGATACTCCAGATCCGCAGTGGACGATCAGCAGTACACTGTACAAGCATTGGCAGCACAACCGTCTGGAGCGCCTCAAACAGGGTAGGATTCCTGAAAAACTGGCTGACATGGATTGACAGGGACGTAAGCAGCCGCTCCCGTTCTCCACCATCCTCCTGAAGAAGGTGCAGATACTGTTCAACATCCAGACAGCCACTGCGTCTAATCCGGGCGGCAACACGCCTCTTAACGCAGGACTCTTTATAGGCATCAAACAGGGGCAGGCCGGTCTGCCTGGCCAGCAGTTCAAGAATTACCTCAAGCTGTTCACCAGTCAGTTCAGGCTGTAGGCCCTGCTCTTCAAGCGACTCCATCAGCACTCCATCCATGGCGCAAACGGTTAAATTGGTGTAGAGTTCACCAGCAGGTTGTACCATGCAGCATCCTCACCCGCAACCGGACTGAACCTAAAAACGGCAGTTGGCGTTGCCCCGAGCGAGCGACTCGCCCGTAAATCGTCGTAGCTCTTGGCGAAATGAAGCGTAAAACAGCCGATACTGTCTGAACCCGCAGGGTGAGTTTATCGGCTGTAGCGAAATGAGCCTTAGAGCTACAGATTTCGGGCGCCGGAGCGAAGCCGGGGTAACGCCAACTGCCGCATCCAGGCTAAATGGACATGAGCCACCAGAATACCGATACAGTTCATGATGAGCTACGTTTGATACACCATGCGCTGAACGGCAGCAAGGAAGAGCTGTTCAGCCTGATGGAACGCTCCTCTCCTAACATTATGCGGGCAGCCTTGCGCAACCCGGCCCTGGACGAAGCACACCTGCTGGCCTTACTACATCACACCGGCCTGCACCCTGACCTGTTTACCCTGCTGCACCAGCAGCATGAGCCCCCAGCCGGTAGCTATCAGGTCCTTTTTGCAATGGCGCAGCATCCAGAAGTGCCAGCACATATTGTCAGCAACCTGCTACCCCGGCTCTACCTGTTTGACCTGCTTAAACTCTGCTGTCTGCCCGGCATTCCTCAAGACCAGAAGGTTGCAGCAGAACGGGCTATTATACAGCGAATCCCCACACAACCTTTGGGAAACAAACTCACTCTGGCCCGCAAGGGTACCACGGCCATTGTCGAATCACTCCTGAAAGAGGGGCACCCCCAGGTAGTGGCTGCCTGCCTTGATAATCCGCATCTGAAAGAAGGCGCTGTGCATCAATTTGTCAACTCTGCTGCCGCCACTGCCGAGACCATCTCCCAGATCGCCCGTCACAACCGCTGGAAAAACCGTCCGGAACTACAGCAGGCAATCCTGAAAAATCCCCGCACACCGGCCATCTGGTTTACTCTGTTGCTGCCCCGGCTCCCCCGCTCGGTGGTCAGGAACCTGGCCCTTTCACCACGTCTGACACCACAGCAAAAACAGCTGGTTACTGAAGCCCTTGGAGGAAAAAAACAGCCATGATTCTGCGTTTTACATTCCTGATACTGCTTTGCCGCCTGATTGTTCCGTTACAGATCGCAGCTGCAGAACTACCTGGATTTGCCGTTGCCAGCAAACCGATACCGGTATTCAACAGCCCGAAGGCGGCCTCTTCACAAGCTACATTACATAAAGACCACTGCGGCCAGGTACGACAACTTGAATTTATCGCTCTGCCCGGCACGGCATTTGAGGTTATGGCTGCCCCAGCGGGCATTCCTGGTGTACTGCAGGTGCGGACCAATGACTATCAGGCGCCGGCCGGTACCCGCCTGTATGTCGCTGCTGAGCTGCTGTCACTGCAACCGGCTGAACCATCAGGACGCAAACCGCAGCTTCCTGCACCGTCTATAATCATTCAGCAACTGCGTAGCGCCGTAGGGCTACCCTATGTCTGGGGAGGAAACCTGCGTGGTGGTGTCACGCAAACCGGACAGGTACGATTTGCCGGGCTGGACTGCTCCGGTCTGCTGTATGAGGCCACCGACGGCTATACGCCCCGTAACACCGAACAACTGGTGGATTTTGGCAAGCAAGTCGCCATTGAAGGGAAAAATATCCAGGAATTGCTACAGCAGCTGCGCCCCCTTGACCTGATTGTCTGGAAGGGGCATGTCATCATTGTGCTGGATCAGAAAACAGTCGTGGAAAGTATCTTGAACTGCAACGGGGGCAGGGACGGCGTTGTGACGACCCCGCTAAGAAAACGGCTGGAGCTGCTGCTGAAACAGCGCAGACCAGCCAACAGCTGGCCTGTCGGTACTGGTAAAGCAGCACTCTTTGTGGTCCGCAGGTGGATTTAGGCTTTTTTCTTTTTCTCTGGCACCGGTAGTTTTAATTTGTGCAGCACCTGTTCCATATCGCTCCAGACATCCCAGTAATGCTGCTTGTTCTCCTTATTATGCAGCAGGAACGAAGGGTGAAAGGTCGGCATCACCGGGATACCATGCCAGCTGTGGAACTGTCCCCGCATCCGGGAGATTGGTTCCTTACTGTCCAGCAGAGTCTGGGCTGCAAAGGTGCCCAGGGCCACAATCACCTCCGGTTTGATGATCTGTAACTGCTGCTGCAAAAATGGCGAGCAGGTGGCAATTTCATCTTTATGGGGATTACGATTGGCAGGAGGGCGACACTTGAGCACATTGCAGATGTAGACCTGAGCCCGTTTTAACCCCATCGCCTCAATCAGACGGGTCAAGACTTGGCCTGCCTCCCCCACAAACGGCTGGCCCTGCCGGTCCTCATCTGCACCGGGTGCCTCTCCCACAAACACCAGACGGGCCTTTTCATAGCCTGCCCCAAAGACCAGATTGGTCCGCCCGTGGCAAAGGTCGCAACGCTGGCAGTCACCGATCCGCTGACAAAGCTCATCAAGAGTCTGAGGTCTGGCTGTCGGTAGCTGCGCTGGCTGCTGCTGTTCTGGAGCCCGGCCTCCAGGTGACTCACCCTGCTGTAACGTCTCATGTGGGAGGCCGTCAACACCGCTCTCTTCCAACTCCTGCAGATATTCTCGCACTGAAGCGTACATGGTCCGGGGGTGCAGCCTGTTCATGACACAAACCTCATCTTTGCTTTTAGCTTCATCCTGCAGTATGCTGCAACCATGCCTCTGCTTCTTCTCACATTTTTACTGATTCTACTCTGCCCTGCTACCGGTTTTGCCTGGGGTGGTGGTACCCATCTGGTGATCGGCCTTGATGTACTGTCCCGGCTCCAGCAGTTACCGCCCCAGCTTGCAACCCTGTTGGGAAGCTATGCCAATGACTTTCTCTACGGTTGTCTGGCTGCCGACATCATTGTGGGCAAGAAACATACCCACTACCTGCTGAACTGCCACCGCTGGCGAATTGGTGCACGGCTGCTGCAATCTGCCCAGGATGATCCGCAGCGGGCCTGCGCCTATGGCTACCTCTGTCACCTGGCAGCTGATGTGGTAGCCCACAACTACTACGTGCCGTACAAGACCATCCGCTCCTTCTCCACCATCGCCCTGCGCCACACCTACTGGGAGCTGCGCTTTGAGGCATTTGTTGAACCGCAGATCTGGGAGCGTGCCCAGGAGATCTGCCGGGCTGGTCTGCCCCACGATGATGCCCTGCTGCGCCACGTCATGGCCCCGACTTTGTTTTCCTTTGGGAACAACAAGCGGATCTTTAACTCTATTCTGCTGCTTTCACGGCTTGAACGCTGGCAGCTGTTGATCAAGACCCTTTCCACCCACAGCCAGCACAGTCTTACCTTTGAAGACCGCCAAGAATATCTGAAATGTACCATGGAAGTGGTAATGGACCTGCTGATCCACGGCGAGGAGTCCTTCTGCTGGTCGGCTGATCCTACCGGTGAGGCAGCCCTGGAGGTCGCGCAGGAGATGCGTCGTCACCTGCGTTTTCTGTACAAAAGTGGTCGTTTTACCCGTGCGGAGGGGATGGAACGGGTTGAATTCATCAAGCCGACCCTACAACGGTCAATCCACCATCCTGAACTGCTGACGATCCTGAAAGGGGCCTGCCACGAATCAAGCACCCCCTTTATTCTGCAGTA
>JAJTBI010000130.1 GCA_021286935.1 Geobacteraceae bacterium | reverse complement strand
GGGTATAGATCTGGGTGGTGGAAAGGTCGGCATGGCCAAGCATGATCTGCACGCTGCGCAGATCAGCACCGTTTGCCAGCAGGTGGGTAGCAAAGGAGTGGCGCAGGGTGTGGGGTGAGATGCTGGTACGGACACCGGCCAGCAGCGCACGCTTTTTGATGATGTTCCAGAATGCCTGACGGGTCATGGCTTCACCCAGACGTGAAAGAAACAGTTCTTTTTGCAGCAACTCCGGATCCTGCTTGCTGCGAACTTCTTCCAGATACTCAAGCACCCGGTGGCAGGCGGTGGCGCCGATCGGCACCAGACGTTCTTTATTCCCTTTGCCGATGGTCATCAGATAGCCGATCTCAAGATTCACTTCACGCAGCTTCAGATTCACCAGTTCCGACACCCGCAGGCCGGTGGCATACAGCAGCTCCAGCATGGCCCGGTCACGGATATCTTCGGAACGGTTGCCCTGTGCAGCCTTCAGTAGTTTCTCAACTTCCTCCATACTTAAAAAGCTAGGCAGTTTTTTCAGGGGGCAGGGGGCTTCAATAATGGCTGAGGGGTTGGTGGTGGCATACCGTTCAATCAACAGGAACCGGTGAAACATCCTGATGGAGGAAAGCAGTCTGGCCCGGCTGCGGGGGGCCAGACCGCGTTCCCGTTCTTTTGCTAGAAATTCTGCAATATCAGAGGACAGAATGCCGTCAGGAGTTTCACGCTGCAGCCGCTCCAGGTGATCCAGATAGCGTCCCAGGTCAGCGGCATAGGCACTGCAGGTGTTGCCTGACAGCCCCTTTTCAACGGTCAGCCAGGCCAGAAACAGGTCAAGGAAGCGGTTCATTGCCAGTCATCAATGGCCCAGGCCAGGGTGGTACGGACTTCTTCCAACTTTTCTTCTGAAACTATTTTGTGGCCAAAGATATCCCGCACGTAGAATACGTCTGCCACCTGATCAACCTTGGTGGAAATCTTTGAAACGCCGATATACAGTCCCAGTTGATTAAGGGTGCTGGTAATCAGATAGAGCAGCCCGACCTTGTCATGGGCATAAATATCGATGACGGTGTATTCGTCCGATACCTCATTATCAATTTCAATCCGGGTCGGGAAGTGGCGGGCCGACTTGGCCGGTAGCAGCGTAGGACGCTGGCGCTTATGCACCAGATCAGAGACCTGTACCGTGCCATGCAGAACCTCGGCCATGTCTGTTTCCACCTTCTGCCAGCGGGTTTGGTCGGTAATGACAAATCCCTGGGCAGAGTTGACCTGCAGGATATCAAGTATCTTGCCGTTTTTGCCGGTAAAGATCTGGGCACCCAGGATGTTGATGCCGTTGGCTGCCATGACGCCGGTGATTTTTGAAAACAGGCCGTAGGTGTCAAAGGTGCAGATGGTGAAGTTGGAAAAACCGTTTTCCTGTTCATGCTGGACCTGCATGACCAGGTCTTTGTTGTTCAGCTGCACCAGCAGATGCAGATGGTCGGCAATGGTTTGCAGTGGCGCTGACAGCAGGTAGCGAGTGGGTAGGGCGCGCAATTCTTCCTTGGCAGTGGTAGCCGGGATATCGTACTCCACCATCTCTCTGACCTTGCGCCGGACGCTGCGGACCCGCTCGGTACCTGCTTCAAGCCGGAAGTCTCCCCGTTCAAGGATGTTGAACGCCTTTTCGTACAGTGCGTTAAAGAGAGAAGCCTTCCAGTTGGTCCAGACATCGGAGCCAACCGCCCTGACATCTGCTATGGTCAGCAAAAACAGCATCTTCAGGTTTTCGCTGGTGACCATTTGACGGGCAAACTGCATGATCATCCGTTCATCAGCCAGGTCGCGGCGTTGGGATATATGGGCAAATACCAGATGCTGGCGCACCAGAAACTCCAGCCGTTCGCTATCCTCTTTGGAGAGTCCCATCCGTCGGGCAATGGTGGGGATCATGTCGGCCCCTTTATCGGCGTGGCCGCCTCCATCACCTTTACCGATGTCATGGAACAGAATCGACAGGATCAGCAGTTCCCGCTTGCCAATCTGACGGGCTATTGCGCAGGGAAGTGCAAGCTCCTTTTCCAGCTCTCCATTCAGGATTTTCTCGATCTGCTCTACGGCAAACAGGGTGTGAATATCCACGGTGTAGATATGATACAGATCATGCTGCACCTTGCAGTAGATATGCTCAAACTCGGGAATATATTCGTTCAGAAACTCCAGGTGGTGCATCAGACGCAGGGTGTCGGCCATCCCTTTTTCGCAACGCAGGATATTCAGGAAGGATTGGTTGACCTCGCGGCTGCGTCTAAATTTATCGTTCACCAGATGCAGTGAACGTCTGATCAGCCATTTAACCCGGATATTGAGGCTGACTCCATGTTTCTGGGCCAGTTCAAAGATCTGCATCAGTATTGCCGGGTTTTTCTCAACGATTGATTCGTCCGGGATGATCAGTTCGCCTTTGAGTACAAAGCAACCATGTCCCACCGGACGGCGGACGAAATAGCCCAGTATTTTTGCCGCACCTTCATCACGCCAGACGCAGCGGGAGGCGAGGGTGGAGGAAAAATGTTCCACCCGTGCTGCGTGGCGGTAGTAATCCCGCATAAAATCTTCCACTGCCAGTACCTTGCCGCGGTCAACATAGCCAAGAAAACCGGCCAGGTGGACCTGTAGGTCAAAGTTCATCTGGTCTGATTTGCGGCGACTATGGAAGTGCAGTTCGTTACGCATCCGCCAGAGGTGATCCAGGGCTGAGTGGTAGACCTCCAGTTCTGCTTCAGAAAGAATCCCCTTGATTACCAGCTCCTTGGGGTCTTCAAACTTGTACTTGACCTGGGCTACCCAGAGGGCGGTCTGCAGGTCGCGCAGGCCACCTTCACCCTCTTTGATATTCGGCTCCAGCAGGTAGATGGTGGCACCGTACTTGTCCCGACGCCGTTTCATCTCAGCGATCTTTTCTTTGATGAATTTGTCGCTGGCCTTGGGCAGGATCTGGGAGTAAACGGTCTTGCGCAGGGTTGCGAAGAGCGGCTGATGACCGGCCAGAAAACGGCAGTCGATCAGGGCGGTCTTGATGGTGGTGTCCTGAGCTGCCATCTCAACACAGTCAGCCGGGGTACGCACCGAATAGCCCACATCCAACCGCAGATCCCATAGAAAATAGAGTAGTTTCTGGGCAAAGGCCTCGACCGCCTCCACCGGCACACTGCCGTCATGCAGGAACATGATATCCACGTCTGAATAGGGGTTGAGTTCGCCGCGGCCATAGCCACCCACCGCAGCCAGGGTCAGGTGGCCGGTCAGGCGTTTTTTATCAGTATCCATCAAATCAAGAATGCCGTTAAACAGTGTAGAAACCATGGCATCCATGACCGCTGAAAGCTGATGCACTACCTCGGTTCCGCTTGCCCCGGCAGCATGGCGCTGACGGATCTCTTCGTGGGAGTCGGTTATGAACCGCTTGCAGGCTTCAAGTATCTCTGATCGGCGTTCATCAAAGCTGCGTTTGTCGGTCGGGGGGAAGAGGTGGGAGGTATCAAGGGTCATGGGAACAGTCCTGTTGCTGCTTTGACATCAGTGCCCCAGCAGGCGATTGAGTATGCCCGGCAGGGCTATGTCCAGTGTCATGATAATGGTCAGCACAACCATGATGACAACGGTAATCTGTGCAATAAGGTTGAAAACAGGCCCGTTAACGTAGGAGCCCATCAGTTTTTTGTCGTTGATCAGCAGAAGCATCACAATCAGCACAAACGGCAAGACCATGCCGTTCAAGACCTGGGACAGAAACATGATCTTCATCAGTGGTGCATTGGGTATCAGGATCAACAGGGCGCTGATGGCGATGATGACAGTGAAGAACCAGAAAAACTGTGGCGCCTGTTCGAAATCCTTGTCAACGCCGGACTCCCAGCCCATTCCTTCGCAGATATAGAAGGCGGTGGATAACGGCAGGATACATGCGCCGAACAGGGATGCATTGAACAGGCCAAAGGCAAACAGGGATGAGGCATGCTGCCCCACCAACGGCTTCAGGGCCAGGGCTGCATCGGCAGCAGTTTCAATCTTCAACCCATGCAGGTGAATGGTGGAGGCACAGGCCACCATCATAAAGAAGGCCACCACAATCGCCAGCACACAGCCGACAATTACATCAAGCCGGGTAAAGCCGTACTGTTCAGCGGTAATCCCTTTTTCCACCACGGCGGATTGCTGGTAGAACTGCATCCAGGGGGCGATGGTGGTGCCGATGATACCGATCAGGGTCATGATGTAGGCGCTGTCAGGCTTGAATTCCGGGGTGACGGTGGCCTTCAGAATGACATCCCACTTCGGGCCTGCCATGAAGGCGGCAACCGGATAGGCGATGTAGACCAGGCAGGCCACCAGAAAGACCTTTTCGACGGTGCGATAGGAACCTTTCACAATCAGCAGCCAGACCAGTATCGCACTGACCGGCACTGAAACGTACTTGCTGATGCCAAAGAGTTCCAGCGATGCGGCAATACCGGCAAATTCAGAGATGGAGTTGCCCAGGTTGGTGATAAACAGGGCGATCATGACGTAAAAGGTGACCTTGACGCCGAAGGACTCGCGGATCAGGTCTGCCAGCCCTTTGCCAGTGACCGCCCCCATCCGGGCGCACATCTCCTGGACCACCACCAGGGCAATGGTAGTAGGGATCATCATCCAGAGGATGGAATAGCCATAGTTGGCGGCAGCCAGGGAGTAGGTGGCAATACCGCCGGCATCGTTGTCAACGTTGGCGGTGATGATGCCGGGGCCAAGCAGGGCAAGAAACAACAGGATGTTTTTGGTGTTGATCTGAGTAAATGGTTTGACCAGTTTGGTGGTTAAAATGCCGCGGAACATACGGTCTCCTACATCATGCCGCCGCGGCGGGATTTAATAAGTTTAGGCAGCAGGTGCTGTAACAGGTCATCAACCGTCAGTACGCCAGCCATGGTGCCGTCAGTATCCAGCACCGGCAGGGCCAACAGGTCGTACTTGGTCATCAGTTCCAACGTTTCAGTCAGCTCTTCACTGACCTCAACCGTGACCAGGTCTTCATCCATCAATTCACTCAGCGCTATCTCGGGTGCATGGGTCAGCAACTGCCGGATGGAGACCGCCCCTTCCGGCCGGTTCTCCTCATTGACCACGTAGCCGTAGTGGATCTCATTCAACTCTTCATAGGCCAGGCGTAAGGCGGTCAGAGCTGATCCAACGGTCTCATTGGGAGACAGACGGAAGTAGTCGCTGTTCATCAGGCCGCCGGCTGTATCATCCTCATGCTCCAGCAGTTCCTGAATCTCTTCGGCATTTTCTTCATCCATCAGCTCCAGCAGTTCCTGAGCCTTCTGTTCCGGCAGATCCGCCAGAACGTCGGCAGCCTCGTCCGGTTCCATCTCCTCCAGAATATCAGAGGCCTGCTCTGAATCCATTTGATTGATGACCAGATTTCGCATATCCGGCTCAAGCTCATACAGCGTCTCACCGGTGGTCTCGGCATCAATGGTTTCCAGAACCGTCTTGATGTTCTGGATCGGGATGCTTTCAAGAATATCAGCCAGGTCTGCCGGGTGAATTTCGTTCATCTGGTTGCGGGCAATATTCAGGGCCAGCTTGGATGAGTTGGCCTCAATCGGCTGGACATATTCCCAACTGATTTCAGTGGTGGGGATATCCTTGCGCAGGGTGCGGGCAACCCGTTCTCCAAGCCGCTCATAGCCCAGGCGCCGCAGGATGCCGCGGAAGCCGATATCAACCGAGAAAATACAGAGCTTGTCATGCAGGTTGCCCAGCTTGACATCATTCACTCGCACCACCTTGGCCCCATCGACATCCACAATCTGTTTGTCCAACAGGTCGTGGCGGACCAGAATTTCACCTTCAGCGGGGATATAGCTGGTCAGCCCGGTTGGGGTCGTTCCGGTGGTGGAGATAACAATATGGGTAAACAGTTTGACCATGCCCCAGGGCAGCAGCTCCAGGTTTCTGCCGCGGCGGATCACCAGATGAGAAACCTCGGGAAACACCTCGCCAGGCACCATGATCAGATCCCGCAGGGTACCGACCTCTTGACCGGAGCTGGTGATGATCGAGCGCCCGATCACACTGCTTAGGTATATTTCGCTATATTCTGTGCGCATGGTCATCTGTCTGGCTCGCCATAGGAAACGGGCCTTCGCCTGAAGACCCGTATGTGATTGGATTTGTATAGCCTTCGAGCTGGTCAAAGTCAACCTGCAAGAACCTTGTAGCCTGATTGTGACAGAAACATTTCCGGTTGTTTCCTTTTTTGTCCGGCTCTGCTACAGTCTAGCAATCATGTCTGAGAAACTTATCTGCGTAAACAAGCGGGCTTTCCACGAATATCATATTGAAGAGCGTCTGGAGGCCGGAATCGTCCTGGTGGGGACTGAGGTAAAATCCCTGCGGGCCGGTAAAGCCAATATGGTTGACGCCTTCGTACTGGTACGCAACGGCGAGGCCTGGCTGCATAACCTGCATATCGCCCCCTATGATTTTGGCAACCGCCAGAACCATGATCCTGAACGGCAGCGCAAGCTGCTGCTGCATAGTCGGGAAATTGAAAAACTGCACGCCCGGATCCGGCAGGACGGCTGTACCGCGGTGCCGTTGCGATTGTACTTCAAGGAAGGCAAGGTCAAGGTTGAGGTAGGGGTGGCCAAGGGTAAAAAGATGCATGACAAGCGGGAGGACCTTAAAAAGAAGGATCTGAAGCGGGAACATGCAAAAGATTTCAAAATTAAAGCCAGATAGCGTATAGTATTAGTATAGTTCTTTTACAAATTGGGGGCGTAAAGGTTTCGACGGGGGAATGAACTCCTGGGTTGCACCGGGTCGGGGCAGGTGGCCGACCTTAATAAACCTGCAAGGCATTAATTGCCG
>JAJTBI010000129.1 GCA_021286935.1 Geobacteraceae bacterium | reverse complement strand
AATAGTCCGATTAAACCGCATTGGACTGCATACCATGCACCGATTGGTGGTGAAAACAGTACTGCCAGCAACAGGGTGACCAGCAGTGCGCTGAATCCGGCAATCAAACTACCGCCCTTGATGCGTGCAAGCCCCAGCGGAACCGGGGCCAGAAAAGCCGAGACGAAACCTATGACCGGTACCGCAAGGCTGGCGCTGAAGAGTAATCCTGAGCCCAGGGTGCCGATCAAGACGGCGGCCAGCTTCTGGCCGCCGTTTGACTGAGATACAATTTGCTCCACAGACTACCGGATTAGGGAAGTGCGTGGCCGGCTGCAAGCGGCAGCAGGGCCAGATTACGTGCCCGCTTGATCGCCTCGGTAATCTCGCGCTGATGCTTGGAGCAGTTGCCGGAGATACGACGGGGTACGATCTTGCCGCGCTCGGTAATGAAGTAGCGCAGGGTGCGTGGATCTTTGTAGTCAATAGTGGTGTCTTTTTCAGCGCAGAAACGACATACCTTGCGGCGCTGAAAAGGGCGCTTCTTGCGTGGGCCACCAGGGCCACTGGGACGACCGCCGGGGCCACTGGGACGACCACCGGGACGTGGGGTATGTGTGCTAGGTGTGGATGTTGTAGCTTCGCTCATTGGTGTTTGTCCTCCGGAACGTTATTCAGCCGCAGCTTCAGCAGCTTCAGGGGCTTCAGCAGCTTCGGTAGTCGGCTTGCGCTCAGCCACCTTCTTCTCGGGCTCGTCAGTGATGTTAACGCTTAAGTAGCGCAGCACTTTCTCGTCAAGCCGGAGACGACGCTCCAGTTCAGCCACCAGTTGCGCTCCGCCGTCAAAACGCAGGTAGTAGTAACGCCCGCGGGGGAACTTCCGGATTGCATAGGCCAGTTTGCGTGTTCCCCAGTCGTCCAGCCGGTGGAAGTCACCCTTAAAGGATGCAACCACGTCCTGAACCTTTTCAGTGACTGACTTGACGTCGTCTTCAGAAAGGTCCGGCTGGAGGATGAAGATGGTTTCGTACTTCCTCATGTGTAATCCTCCTTATGGATTAGGTAGCCCCGGTCTGGCCGGAGCAAGGAGTAGCGAACTTGGTCGTTCGCCTCAAAGGAATAAGCCTTTACTATAGTTGTGCCATAAAGGCAAGGAGAAATATATTTTGTGTATATGAACGAAAAGCTTGACAGGGTAAATGTTAGGTGCTTTTAATATGTGCATATGCAAATAACGCTGTGAAGGAGTATCGGTATGAAACTTTGTTTCCCGGTTGTACAGGATCAGGGGCTGGATAGTGAAGTATATGGGCATTTCGGTTCTGCACCCCGTTTTATTGTTGTTGATGCTGCGACCGGCCAGACCAGTCTGGTGGACAACAGCGACAAGGTGCATGAACATGGCGCCTGTAACCCGGCCAAGGCGGTGGCCGGTCTTGATATTGACGGTATTGTGGTTGGCGGTATTGGCCGTGGGGCACTTATTTCCCTGAATCGTGCCGGTTACCGGGTCTTTCAGGCACAGGGGGCTTCAATCCGGGATAATCTTGCCGCTCTTGGCGGGGGCGGGCTTCAGGAGTTTGCTCCGGGTAGTGTCTGTGGTGGCCACAGTCATGCCACCGATGGCGGAGGGTGCTGCCATTGAGCGACGGCTATAACCAATATACCGAGACGGTTCTGGACCATGCCCGGAATCCCCGCAATGTTGGAGGCATGGATGATGCCAATGTCGTGGTGCAGGTGGGGGACCCGGAATGCGGTGACACACTATTGTTGTTTATGCGGATAGATGATGGCAGCGTGGCCAAGGTCAGTTTTTTGATCAAGGGCTGTGGTGCTGCCATTGCCACTGCCTCCATGGGAAGTGAGCTGGTTAAGGGTAAGAGTCTGAATGAGGCGCTACTGGTGACCGATGCCACCGTCACCGCTGCATTGGGAGGGTTGCCTGAGGACAAGGAGCATTGTTCCAACTTGATCGCCTCGGCAGTGCATGCGGCTATTGCCCAGTATACCAGTACCATTACCGGTGAGGCGCCACCGATTGATTTTGAAGTGGATATGACGGGTAGAAACCCGAAACCTGCTGAAGGAGAACAGTTATGAACAGTTGGGCTCAATTATATCGTGGTGAGTCAGTCAAACCGGTCTGGCAATTTGTCGCCGATCTTAAAGAAGCCGGATTGCGTTACGGTTTTCTGATCCATAACGAAGATCATATGGAGATGGCGCATACCTTTGGTTCTCACGGCGTACAGGTCGCCGAAGGATTTGATCTGCATATGATTCAGATCTGCAAACCGGAAAAGGCAGCCGGAAGCCTGCAGAAGAACCCGGAGCGGGCAGCTCTGATGCCTAAAATTGTTACCGTGTTCAGTTCAGAGGGTCGGACTCAGGTACGTTTTTTACGCTTTAACCAGCAGATGATTGAGGCGTTGGTGCAGGATGTTGAGTTCGCAACATCGGTGGGCAGTACCTATGACGAGATAGAACAGGCAATCAAAGAATCACTGTAATTCTACAAAGCTTTAAGGAGTGTATTTATGTCGTCAGCTGAGCATAGCGCACACGCAACCTCCCGGTTGTGCAACTTTCATATCACTTTTTTTGCCATTGTGCTCGGGCTGGCCGGTTTTACCCTGTCGGTCCAGAAGGCTGGTGGCCTGCTGCATTCGCTACATCCGGTCAGTACCGTGTTACTGTATCTCACCGTGGCTCTTTTTGCCCTGGTTGGTGTCATCTACCTGTATAAGGGCGCGACCTGTCCGGGCTCAATCAAGAAAGAGCTGAACCATCCTATTAAAATTAATTTTTTCCCCTTGGTAGCCAAGATTCTGCTGGTGCTGAGCGTGGTCCTGCTTGAGCGGAATATGACGGCATCGTTCTATAGCTGGGCTGTTGGTACTGCCCTGCAGTTCATCGCTTCCATCTTTGTTATTTCTGAGTGGATTCAGCATGAACGGTTCAAGATAGAGCATATGACACCGGGGTGGTTTATTCCGATTGTCGGCTCCATTATTGTGCCGATTGCCGGTGTCAAGCACGGCTTTGTTGAGTTGTCATGGTTCTTTTTCAGCGTTGGTTTGATCTTCTGGATGATCCTGCTGGTGATAGTGCTGTACCGGATGTTTTTCCACGCGCCGATTGCAGAACGCCTGATGCCAACGCTCTTTATCTTGTTCGCGCCGCCAGCCATCGGTTTTATCGCCTATGTTCGTCTGACTGGTGGCGGGCTGGATTCGTTCGGTAGAATTTTATACTACTTCTCGCTATTTATGTTCTTTCTGGTGCTCTATCAACTGCCTCGACTGCTGAAAATCAATTTCTATCTCTCCTGGTGGGCCTATTCCTTTCCCATGGCGGCCAAGACTCTGGCGTCATTCCTGATGCTCAGCCTTGTCCATGATCCGTTTATCGGATATATGGCTTGGTTTGAACTTGCGTTTCTCACCATAATCATCGCAGTGCTTGCTGTAAAAACCTGTCTTGCCATGAGTCGTGGCGAGATCTGTGTTGAAGATTAAAGACGTCCTAGAATCCTATGCCAAGACCACGTAAACCTTATACCTGTAGCTGTCCTGACCGCCTTGCTCTCAAGGCGGTCTTTAAACCTGCCGGAACCCCATTGGGGCAGCTTGCATGTATTACTCTGTTCCATGATGAGCTGGAAACGCTGCATTTATGTGACGGTCAGGGGATGACCCAGGCCGAGGCTGGAGACTGTATGGGGGTTTCCCGCGGCACGGTGCAGCGTCTGCTGTCTGAAGCCCGTCGCAAGGTGGCAGAGGCATTGGTGAAACAGGCAGCACTGGCTGTCTCCGGTCGTGATACGTCTGCTGCAGAATCGGTCTGATTGTAGCTGGTCCTTGCGTTTACCTCCATTCCCGGTATACTGTCCCACCTGTATTTAAACCCACATCCAAAGGGGGAGTTGTCATGCCTCTTATACGCGTCCTTAGGTTACACTGTATGAGTGCCCTGTTTCCGCTGCTGGTGCTGCTTGCCGGTTGCGCTACGTCGGATCTGCAGCTGAGGCCCAGCTATCAGCCGGTTAATGAGGCCAAAGGTCCTGGTGGCTCCTTGGTTCTTGCCTCGTCACTGGAAGGAACGGTGCCCGGCGTTGGGGAGAGGATCCAGTGGATTCTGGGCGAGGTAAAGGATACCGACGGTAAGGTAAAGGGGAATGTCACCAGCCCGACAGCGCCATCTGCTTTGGTGCGTGATGCTCTTCAAAAAGAGCTGTTGCGTGCAGGCTATGGCGTTCAGGTGACGAAGACGGTGCCCCAGGAGGCAGCGTATGGTCTTGTTCTGGCAGCAAGTACGTTGCAGTTGGATGAGACCCGTTCACTGGTCAAGGTTGAGGCTGACTGCCGGGTCAGTTTTTCAGTCGAAATATGGGTAAAAGGGGCCAAGACCAATACCCTGAGCTTTGAGTCCCGCTTCTCTGATTTTGCGGTCAGAGATCGTGAGAAGCTGCATCAGGATGTCCTGCAAAAGGCCTTTGCCTCAGCCTTCAAACGGGCTCTGCCTGCAATCGTGGAACAACTGAAAAAATAAATCTGAGTGGTGGAGAAGATACTGATATGGCCATAGCAAACAAGATTGCCGGATACATTTCCCGTTCATCCTGGATCCGTAAGATGTTTGAAGAGGGAGAACGCTTGCGCCAGGAGTTCGGGGCAGAGCATGTCTACGATTTTACCCTGGGTAATCCTGATGTCGAGCCGCCTGAGGCGTTTCATACGGCCTTGCGGCAATTGGCAAACGATCCGTTGCCCGGCATGCACCGCTATATGAATAATGCCGGTTATCCTGAAACCCGCGCTGCAGTGGCTGCCAAGTTGACGAAAGACTCCGGTCTGGCGGTTACTGCAGAACATGTCATCATGACCTGTGGTGCCGGTGGCGCCTTGAATGTCGTCTTGAAGACCATTTTGAACCCCGGTGAAGAGGTCATTATCCTGGCTCCCTTCTTTGTGGAATACAAGTTTTACATCGATAACCATGGCGGGGTGCCGGTGGATGTCTGGACCAACCGGGAGACCTTCCGGCTTGACCTGGCTGCCATTGAGGCCGCTATAACCACCAAGACCCGCGCCATTATTATTAACTCGCCCAACAACCCTACCGGAGTAATCTATACGGCTGAAGAGCTTGCGGCACTTGGCGAACTGGTGAAACGGGCCCAGACTCGCACCGGTCATCAGGTTTATGTCATTTCTGATGAACCCTATGCCCGTCTCTCCTATGATGGAGCCAAGGTCCCCAATATCTTCCCGCTGATTGAATCCAGCGTAATGGTGACTTCCCATAGCAAGGACCTGGCGTTGCCGGGGGAGCGGATCGGCTATCTGGCGGTAAACCCACGTATGGCAACCGCCATGCAGTTTATGGAAGGGGCGGTCTTCTGTAACCGTACTCTGGGATTTGTGAATGCGCCGGCCTTGATGCAGCGTCTGGTGGCTGGTTTGCAGGATGCGTCGGTGGATAGTGGGGCTTATCAGGCCAAGCGTGATCTGTTCTACACCAACCTGACCAAGCTGGGCTTCAGCATGGTTAAACCGGATGGCGCCTTTTATCTGTTTCCAAAGTCGCCACTTGCTGATGATGTGGAGTTTGTCAAGTTGGCACAGAAACATCATATCCTGTTGGTGCCTGGATCAGGGTTTGGTGCGCCCGGTTATTTCAGGATCGCCTATTGTGTGGACACGGCAATGATTGAGCGGAGCCTGCCCGCCTGGGAAAAGCTGGCCATTGAGGTCGGGCTGAAAAAGTAGCGATATCGAGAGTTAAAACACAAAAGGGCCACCTCATATGCAGGTGGCCCTTTTGTGTTGGTAGACAGCTCGTGGGGTCAGAGCAGACTTACATCAGTATCTGCGCCAGTGCCCAGACGTACAAGTTCCATGGTGATGGCGTCAGCTGTCTGCGCTACTAACTCGTGTAACGCATGTACCTGCTGTGAAACCTCGCTAATTGCACTGTCCGCTGCAGTTTCTTCAAGGTGGTGGGCTGCCAGTGCCAGTGCAGTGGCACCGGCTGAACCTGCCGCCCCTTTCAGTGTATGGGCTTCCAGTGCGACCTCATGCAGGTTGCCCATCGCGAGGTGCTGCTCAATCGTTTCAAGGTGGAGGGTCGCCTGGCCGCGGAACAGTTCCAAAATTTCTGGTAGTAGATAGCTGAAGCCAACCTGATGGTAGTTCTCTTTCAGGTAGTGGTGATCAAGAAGTGGAACAGTTTCCATCGGTTGCTCCTAGTCCCGGAAACGCCGGGTCAGGTCTCCGTAGGCATCAATGCGGCGGTCCCGCAGGAAAGGCCAGATGCGGCGCACGGTCTCGCTGAGTTCAAGATCCAGTTCAAGCGTAATGGTTTCCTCTGCGTCAGTGCTGCCTGTGGCAAGCAGTTCGCCTTGCGGCCCGGCAATAAAGCTGGTGCCCCAGAACCTGATGCCTGCTGCCTGCGGGTCAGGTGAGGCTTCAAAGCCAACCCGGTTGACCGAGAGTACCGGCAGGCCATTGGCAACCGCATGGCCACGCTGGACCGTTACCCAGGCATCCTGTTGGCGGTGCTGCTCTTCCGGGGTGTCGGTCGGGTCCCAGCCGATGGCAGTGGGGTAGATCAGCAGATCAGCGCCGGCCAGGGCCATCAGGCGGGCTGCCTCCGGGTACCATTGATCCCAACAGACCAAGACCCCCAGGGTGCCAACCGAGGTACGGATCGGCGTAAAGCCCAGATCACCGGGGGTAAAGTAGAATTTTTCGTAAAAACCGGGGTCGTCCGGGATATGCATCTTGCGGTAGGTGCCGGCAATGGAGCCATCCTGCTCAAAGACCACAGCGGTATTGTGGTAGAGGCCGGGGGCGCGGCGCTCAAACAGTGAGGTAACCAGTACGATTCCAAGCTCCTTGGCCAGTGCGCCCAGCCGCTCAGTGGCAGGGCCGGGAATCGATTCAGCCCGGTCAAACTGTCCGGTTGCTTCGGTCTGGCAAAAGTAGGTGCCGTTGTGAAGTTCCTGCAGTACCACCAGCTTTGCACCGTCTGAAGCGGCCTGGCGGACCATGCTCCCGGTTTTTGCAAAGGTTTCGGCCTGGTTGTCAGAACAGATTTGCTGAATTAAGGCCACCTTTAGACGTTTCATGGCAATACCCCTTTGGGTAGCTGCATGGTGACACAGTGCAGGGAACCATGCTGCTCAATCAGTGGCAAACAATCAATGCCGATGATCTCACGACCGGGAAAAGCCAGGGCGATCATGGCCAGGGCGCCGTTATCCACCGGATCACGGTAGGTGGGGACCAATACGGCGTCGTTGATCACCAGGTAGTTGG
>JAJTBI010000128.1 GCA_021286935.1 Geobacteraceae bacterium | reverse complement strand
CTTCCCAAGCTGAAGGCCGCGGGTTCGAATCCCGTTTCCCGCTCCAAAAAAATCAGAGGGTTAGGCAATTTGCCTAGCCCTTTTTTTCTGTTCTAAACGCCAAATTGTTCTAAAATTGTTCTAAACGCTCCTGTTATATCTCAGTCGCCAAATCTAGCCCCCCTGACAGAACACCTGCTTGACACATTACACAGCAATAGCTATCATATGACATATAATTCATTTGAATGCTACTGAGGTGTCCGTGCAAGAACTGACCTCCCGCCAACAAGAAGTATTGGACTTTGTCTGCCGTTTTCGCGATGAACACGGTTGTCCACCCTCCCTACGTGAAATCTCAGAGCAGATCGGCACAAAAGGGACAGCTACAGCCAAACTGCATCTTGAGGCATTGGAACGGAAAGGCTACATCTCTAGGCGTCGAGAAGGTTCACGCGGTATTGCCTTAAAGCATGCTGGTGGCACGCCGGTATCCATTCCACTGGTAGGTACTGTCCGTGCCGGTCAGCCTGAAACTGCTGTGGAAGAGATTCAAGGCTATGTATCAGTTGATCCGGACTGGTTGAAAGGAAGTGGTAACTTCCTGTTGCGGGTCAAAGGTGACAGCATGATTGAGGCAGGCATCTTTGATGGAGATCTGGCTTTGATCCAACCTCAACCAACGGCTGAAAACGGTCAGATAGTGGTGGCTCTAATTGATGGTGAAGCAACCCTGAAGCGCTTTTATGCCGACGGCACCTGTATTCGTTTCATACCTGAGAACAAGCATCTGCTACCGATTGTGGTCCGAGCCGGAGAGGCTGATACCATGATTGTAGGCAGATTGCTCAAAACCATTCGTTCCTTTGAATAATGCCTGGTACCCCTATCCGGATAGCAGTGGTCTTTGAACCGGGCAAAAAAGCCAGACCTGTCTGGTTTGAATTGAACCGTCGACAGCACAAGATCACAGAAACTACCTATCACTGGAAGGAGCAAGTCGGCGCAGCAACGCTTCTGCATTACGCGGTGACTGACGGGGATGCTCTCTATGAGCTGATATATAATTCTCAAGACCAGAGTTGGCTCCTGAACGGAATTGAGCTTACATAATGCAATTTAACAATGCAGTTTCAAATAGTTAACTGAACCACACTTGCTAGTGTGACTTATTCTGACTCACAAATTGAACAGAATTCGTCATTTTTGGTATTTATATATATCAAACACACTAGGGGGGCCGTATGGGGCAGAGGGTTCGTTTAGGGATCCCTTCATTTAGTGAATTAGGCGTTGAAATTGAGACGGCCATGGCGTTTTACGATGACTTTTTCCACCAGTGCTGGTGCATCAGTTTGAAGCTCTGGTGGCAAACAATGTCTATTCATGGTTACGCATTCCTATCCAGCAGATGGCATGAAGTTATTTTCCCAAAAGTCTATGATGCCCAGGCGCCACATTTTATCTCTGGAAGACCGATAGAGACATTATGTGAAAACGACATGCTGTCGGAGTTCGCATTAGAGATTGGGGCTGCCCCTGATGATCTGGTTGCTGCCGTTTTTTCTGCATTCGAATCAGTTACTTTCGTATTTCCGCCAATACGTTTGGCGGGAGAGGATGTAGTTACGTCTGCGGCGGCGTATCGTTATCAGGACACCATCTGCAAAATTCGGATAGCCCTGTAAGATAGCCTCTCCAATGTCCGGCAAATTCAGTCAAAACTCTTCTATTTAAGAATATGAAGAGTGATATGGAATCAAAAGGCAAAAAGTTCTACCTCTATGAAAACAGCCAGAAATCAGATGCTGCGCTGCATGAGGAGATACTTGATGGTGTTGAATATTTATTGGAGCTCAGAAAAGACCTCCAGAAGGTTGCTATGGAGTGCGGTCTTACAGAAGAACAGGCGGAACTGATTTATCACTGCAATGAGGAGAAGGTTATGCTGCGATGTGATGTTCAGGCGAGATTTACACGCTGTTTCAGCGATGAGCAGATGAGGGCAATGTCACGACACAAACTCCCGCATTTACTGAATATAATCTGTGACATGAATAATAAATGTGAATACGCAATTGATATCCATCTCAGAGAAAATTCTGAAATAATGGTTTACCATGGAGGAACATGCTTGCTTACCATTGGGGTTTCGGGAATAGAGCAGAATAAAATTTCATTCCGTTCTAAATCTTATGGAATGAAAGATGGTTGTACTTCCGAGTTCAATCTTTTGAATGCTGTCACAACACTGGATGATGTTGATGCTACGGCAATTAAGGTCTGCGCGTTTCTCTCAAAAGTCATAAGCACCAAAAATCTTGTACATGACCGATACTTCAAGAATATGAAAGAGGGCTATTGGTCAAACAGACTGAGCATAGCATACGGCAGAAACTGGAAGCCTGAAAATGAATGGCTAATCATCGATCGTGAATCAGTTTTGGGCTTCGACAACGTGGATGATAAAAATAACTTTTTCACAAAGTATAAGGACGCAGTCCAATCAATTAAGAATATGCTCCAGCAATCCGCCCCCCGTGTTTGGGGACGTCCGAACGAAAAAACTGATGACTATGACTTTGGCGATGAACTTGATTTTCTCGCGATAGGCCCCAAAAATCAGCTTGTCTGTATTGAACTCAAACACGGGACTTATACTTCAGGGATATATTGGGGGCCTCTTCAGGCTGCTGTTTATCGGGAGGTTTTTTCGAGTCAGCTTGATAGAATATCAACAGATATCATAACTATGGTGCGGCAAAGGGTTGAATTGGGTCTATTACCGAAACTGGCCCTTGAACGACTTCCTGACAACAGATTCGCATGCGTTGAAGGCGTGTTGGCCGTCGCCGATTATGAGTCATCAAAAAACAGCTCTTGCTGGGGAAAAGCCATAAAAGTCAATGACGAGCTCGGGAAAGTGCAAAGGGCCGTCAAAATGGTTCGATCGAATGGCGATATGCTCTGGGAGGACTCAAGCAAGTGGAAGTGAGGATTCAGCGGGGTTCCCATGAAATCGGAGGCACTTGTATCCGGATATCTTCAGGTGATACGACGATCCTGATTGATGCAGGTCTGCCGCTATCAGTAGACAGTGCACCTCTTTGTCCTAGTGACCTTGTCGCCGATGCGGTCGTCATCAGCCATCCGCATCAGGATCACTGCGGCCTTGTTGAAACACTCCCTAACAATACTCCTGTCTACATTGGGCGTGTCGCGAAATACCTGCTTGAGGCCACTCGAACATTTCTCAGGCGGCCGCCACTGGCTAACGAATTTAGATACATCACGTCATGGCAGCCGTTCAGTATTGGCTCAATCACGATCACCCCATACCTCGTCGACCATTCGGCCACTGATTCCTATGCCTTCCTGATAGAGGCTGACGACAAGAAACTCTTTTATTCAGGCGACTTTCGTGGTCATGGCAGGAAGTCAGCTCTCTACGATAACATCATCAAAAAGCCTCCGGTTGGCATAGATGCCATGCTCATGGAAGGCACCATGCTTGGGAGGAGCAACAGTGCCTTCCCGACTGAACGCAGTGTCGAGAAGGCAATTGGAACAATACTCGCTGAGCAAAAGAACATAACGTTTCTGATCTCTTCATCTCAGAATATCGACCGAATTGTCTCGGCCTACCGTGCCTGCAAACGTACCGGTAAAATCTTGGTTATCGATATTTACACGGCGTGGGTTCTGGAACAGATGAAGCACGTCTCCAACAATGTCCCTAACATAGACTGGAAGCTTGTTAAGGTAGCTTTTGACCCGAAGAGAGCAGCGACTCTCAGAGCACCAGAGAATCGGAAAATGTTCGGTTCATTTTATGACCGGGCAAATGGCAACCGTGTGTCTGGCTCAGAGTTAAGTACAAATCCTCATCTTTACCTGATGCTGCTCAAGGTTCCAGCGTGCTTGTTTATGAAACGATTTGCGAATCCTGATTCACCTTTCACGGTGATTTACTCACAATGGCAGGGATATCTTGAAAACTCTGCCGACAAACACTCCAACAACAGAGCTGAAAGTTTTCTCAGATCAATTAAGGACGGCAAGGTCGCCGGAGCTGCATTCACATACGCGCACACCAGCGGCCATGCAACACTTAATGACCTCAAGCGCTTTACCTTTGCGATAAATCCTAAAAGATTAATACCGATACATACTGAGCACGCACATCAGTACAGTAATCATTTCAAAAATGTGGTGGAGCTGTCTGATTCAGAATCTTTCTTGTTAGACAAGGAATGATGAATCAATGGAATCCCGCATTGTCATGCATATCGACATGAACAATTAAGGACTACCCCCACATACCAAACGACATGACCTGTCGCCATGCATCGATAAGCTACTCCATATTCTAACTTATGGGGGGCTTATGCAAATCTTTGATGACCCAACAAGGCAAAATTCATTGTGCAATACCATCTACCGCTACAAAGGGCAGCCAATACACGCATTACACGAGTTCATAGACAAATCCTATGAAGCCATGCGCCAGTTGAATTCAAACAAGAATTGGGTCACAGGGTACCCAACCGGCTTTATTGACCTGGACCACATATTGTCTGGCCTGCAGCCTGGTAGCCTGATTGTTTTGGCTTCACGCCCCTCTATGGGCAAAAGCGCGTTAGCCCTGAACATCCTCCAGAACCTAAGCTTAAATAACACCATACCAACGGCAATATTTTCACTGGAACTCTCAAAAGAACAACTGGGCATACGTTTGCTAACAGCAACTGCCCGTGTTGATATTGGCAGAATAAGGGCCGGACAATTAACTAAGGCATATCTACTCAAGCTTGATGATGCGAAGGAGTTACTGCTAAGGAGTTGTATCTATATTGATGACACCTCAGGCATCAGCATCACGGGGTTGCTTGCCAAGGTCATACGCCTGAAAGTTGATTATAATGTACAGGTGATTGTCATTGATTGTCTGCAACTCATGCGAACCGATTCCAGGTCAGCCCTTGACCAGGATGAACTATCCCGGATTTCCAGCTCACTAAAGGTATTGGCCAGAGAGCTGGGTATTTCCGTAATCCTGCTTTCTCAACTCCCCTCATCAGTGGATAAACGAAAATTTAGGCAAAATCAGCCCAGGTTGAGCGACCTATGGCACACCGGATCACTTGAAGATGATGCTGATGTCATATTGTTTCTCTACCGAGAGGAAGTTTACTGCAAATCGTGCAGAAGGCGGGATGGCTCATGCGTCCATAACCACAAGCATGATGCCGAGATCATTATTGCAAAGAACAAGAATGGGCCTACTGGATCAGTATTTTTGAAGTTTTCCGGTGATACCATGCGCTTTTCGGATATGTGCTGAACACCAGAATTGAATGAAGGACTGCTAACGCTCATGCGACAACAAAGCGACGCGATCTGTCGCCATCACAAGCTAAAATTGACTCATATACCACACAGGAGGCCCATTATGGCACGCACAGCACAAGAGACAGCAAAGGTTCTATCAGACATCTATGACGAGAGTTTCGACAACGACAGCTATGAGCAGTTTCAGGTCGGCTGGCCTGAGTTGCGGAGTATTGCTGGTGTACAAAAACTGACTACCACTTACCTTAACCAGGTAGACAAACATCTGCGTGATTTGGAAATGCTGCTTGTTGTCTGTGATTCATTTCTGCTTGTGGCTCGCCAGCTGGATCTGTCACATGCCCGGAGTATGCCGGCACGACTGATTGAGCAATACCTGCCTGACGCTGAAGAGCTTGTTGATCCTGGTGATGACATCCCGGAAGATGAAGATGATAGTTTCTAACTACCAGGCTGGCACGTTCACATGAGAGCGTGCCAGTCCATTTTCAGTAAGGAATGTTGACGAATTGAAAGCAGGTAGCCTTTCTAGCGAACATGACCAGTACAACGAGAAATGAAAAAACCATGGCAAACATCCCTAAATTTGTTCATCTCCATATGCATTCGCAGTATTCCCTGCTGGATAGTACTATCCGAATCGAAGACCTGGTGGCAAAGGCCAAGCAATGCCAGATGCCGGCCATCGCCATTACCGACCATGGCAACATGTTCGGCGCTGTTGAGTTCTACCTGAAATGCAAGAAGTCCGATATCAAGCCAATCATCGGCTGTGAAGTTTATCTGGCCCCAGACTCCCGCTTTTCAAAGGATTTTAAGGAGCTATCTGAGGCGGCCTACCATTTAATCCTGTTGTGCGAAAACATGGAGGGCTACAAAAACCTCTCCTACCTGACCTCGGCCGGCTACAAGGAAGGGTTCTACTATCGCCCCCGCATCGACCGCGAATTGCTGGCCCAGCACAGCGAAGGCCTGATCGCCCTTTCGGCCTGCCTGGAAGGTGAGGTGGCGATGCAGTGTGCTAGTGGTCGGATGGAGGAAGCACTGGAGACGGCCCGCTGGTACAGCAAACTGTTTCCAGATCGCTACTACATCGAGCTGCAGGAAAACACCCAGCCTGAGCAGAATACAGTTAACCAGCGCCTGATGGAGATCGCCCGCGAATTGAACCTGCCGCTGGTGGCCACCAATGATTGCCACTACCTGAACCGGGAGGATGCCAATACCCACGAGGTGCTGCTCTGCATCCAGATCGGCAAGACCATGGCCGACCCGCCCCACATGCGCTTCTCGGCCGACGAGTTCTACGTCAAGACCCCGGAGGAGATGGCTGTTGCCTTTGCCTACGTACCGGAGGCCATCAGCAACACCATCGCCATCGCCGAGCGCTGCAACCTGGAACTGCCACTGGAAAAGGAGTGCTATTTCCCCAAATTTGAACCGCCTGCAGACAAGACCCACGATGACATGCTGGAGGAGCAGGCCATGGTTGGTCTGGCCGAGCGCCTCACAACCATACGCCAGAAGAACCCGGGCATGATTATTGAGCAGGAACAGGCCTACCATGATCGGTTATTGTTCGAGCTGGACTGTATCCACCATATGAAGTTTGCGGTTTACTTCCTGATCGTGGCTGACTTCACCAACTGGGCCAAGCAACAAGACATAACAGTGGGGCCGGGACGGGGCTCGACCGCTGGTTCGCTGGTGGCCTACGCCATCCGGATCACCGACCTCGATCCGCTGCGCTTCGCCCTTACAATCTGTTTTTTGAGCGGTTTATCAACCCGGAACGAATCTATAGACCTGATATCTGGGTAGATTTTTGCCAGGATCAGCGGGAAAAGGTGATAGAATACATCATCGGCAAGTATGGCCGTGAGCAGGTCTGCAACGTTGTAAGATTTAAAACCATGAAAACCAGAGATGCCATACGGGATATAGGTTTTGTTCTGGGCATGACCTGCGGCAATGTTGACAAGATCGTTAAGCTGATCCCGGACGACCTGAAGATGACCGTGACCAAGGCGATCGAACAGGAGCACCAGCTCAAGGAACTGCGAGACAGCGATCCCCAGGTCAAGGAG
>JAJTBI010000127.1 GCA_021286935.1 Geobacteraceae bacterium | reverse complement strand
AGGCTGCCAAGGGTACCATTGTTGAAGGTAAGCTGGATAAGGGACGTGGACCGGTTGCAACGGTGCTGGTTCAGGAAGGCACCTTGCGGACCGGTGATTACTGTGTAGTTGGCGTTCACTCCGGCCGTGTACGGGCCATGCAGAATGATCGCGGTGAGCGGGTACTTGCCGCTGGACCGGCCATGCCGGTTGAAGTGGTGGGTCTGCCAGGTGTGCCGGATGCCGGTGATATCTTTGTAGCCATGAAGGATGAGAAACAGGCCAAGGAGATCGCAACCCTGCGTCAGATCAAGCAGCGTGAGCTAGAACTGGCCAAGCATGCCAAGATGTCCCTTGAGCAGTTGTACGAGAAGATCCAGAAGGGCGAAGTCAAGGATCTCAACGTTATCGTCAAGGCAGACGTTCAAGGCTCGGTTGAGGCGGTGGCAGAATCGCTGCGTAAGCTGTCAACTGAAGCGGTGCGCCTGAATGTTATCCACACCGCTGTTGGTGCCATTACCGAGACTGACGTTAACCTGGCTACCGCCTCCAATGCGATTATCATCGGTTTCAGTATCCGTCCTGAAGTCAAGGCCCAGGCCATGGCTGAGAAGGAAGGGGTGGATATCCGCCTTTACAACGTTATTTATGACGCCGTGGACGATGTTCGCAAGGCGATGGAAGGTCTGCTTGAGCCGGTATTCAAAGAGAAATATCTTGGCCGCGCTGAAATCCGTGAGATCTTCTCCGTACCCAAAGTCGGCAACGTTGCCGGTTGCTATATCCAGGACGGCAAGATCCTGCGTAATGCCCAGGTACGCCTGCTGCGCGACAATATAGTGGTATTCCAGGGCAAGCTGGGCACTTTGCGCCGCTTCAAGGATGATGTCAAAGAGGTCGCAACCGGCTATGAGTGCGGTATGGGACTGGAGAACTACAACGATATCAAGGTTGGCGATATTATTGAAGCGTTTGAGATGGAAAAGGTAGCAGCCAAGCTGTAGAAACGGCCTTTTTTCGCCCTGGCCCAGTCAATCTTCAGCATGTCTTGTGCGGTGTACTGTGTTGTACGCCTCCGCACCATGCCTCGCTTGCCAGAACCAGAACGAAAAGATCCTTGTTTCAGTAGGTTAAAAGGTATTTGTTATGAAGCACAAACGTTCCGACAAGGTCGCTGAAACCATCCATACCAGCATCTCTACGATTCTGTCCCGGGGGTTGAATGACCCCCGGATCGGATTTGTCACCATAACCGGTGTGGAGGTAACCGATGACCTGCATCTGGCGCGGATCTTCTTCACTGTTATCGGTGATGAAGCTGCTAAAAAGGATACTGAGGTAGGTCTGAACAGTGCGGCCCGTTTTATTCGTCACGAATTGGGTAAGGTACTGAAGATGCGCTATACCCCGGATATTCTGTTTAAATATGACCATTCCCAGGAGTATGGCCAGAGGATTGATACGTTGCTGCGGGAAGTGGGAAGCAATAATGACGGAAACGATTCAGAAGATCGTTAACGCTATCCGGCAGAGCCGGACCGTATTGATTACCAGCCATGAAGGCCCTGATGGTGATGCCATTGGCTCATCATTGGGGCTTGCTGCGTTTTTAAAGGCGATTGACAAGCAGGTGGTAGTGCATCTGGCTGATCCGGTGCCTGAACTGTACCGTTTTCTGCCGGGAGCGGATCAGGTCTGCAATACTATTCCTGATCAGGAGTTTGACCTTGCCTTTGTGCTGGATGTTGGTGAATTCCGTCGTGCAGGTAAACTGTTTGGCGCATTCAACCGCATTGGTCAGACCATCAACCTTGATCATCACCTTACCTGTGAACAGTTTGGCGCCATCAACCTGATCGATGAACAGGCTGCAGCAACCGGTCTGCTGGTCTGGCGGGTTGCCAAGGACTATGGCTTTACGGCTGATTACGCAACCGCCCTCTGCCTCTATGTGGCGGTGCTGACTGATACCGGCTCGTTTCGCTATTCAAACTCAAACCAGGAAGCCTTCACTGCTGCAGGCGAACTGGTCCAACAGGGCGGCTTAAATGCCTGGCATGTGGCGGAAAAGTTGTACGAGAGCCAGCCACGTAAACGGATTGAGCTACTGGCACAGGCACTGCCTACCCTTGAGTTTGTCAAAGGCGGTCAGGTCGCCTCAATTACGGTGACGCTGGATATGTATGCTGCAACAGGTGCTACAGCGGAACTGACTGATGGTTTTGTCAATTATCCCCGCTCAGTGGCCGGGGTTGAAGTTTCTGTCTTTTTCCGTCAGCTTGATACACAAAAGTACAAGGTCGGCTTCCGTTCCAAGGGAACCGTCAATGTGGCCTTACTGGCCCAGGCCTTTGGCGGTGGCGGTCACCATAACGCTGCCGGAGGCACGGTTGAAGGAAGCCTGGACGAGGTTAAGCGGATCGTCTATGGAGCGGTTGAAGCAGCACAGTGGTAGACGGTTTTCTGGTCATTGATAAACCTGCTGGTATCAGTTCCCATGATGTGGTCAATCGGGTACGGCGTATCCTTGGTACCAAAAAGGTCGGCCACACCGGTACCCTTGACCCCTTTGCAACCGGAGTGTTGCCGGTTGCCGTGGGGGAAGGCACCAAGGCGATCCAGTTTCTGGATGAAGGTGAAAAAGCCTATGACGCCGTGGTCAGGCTCGGACTCACAACCGATACCCTTGACATCACCGGTGCTGTGTTGCAGGAGCATGACCCTGCCGGGGTAGCCCAGAAACAGCTTTTAGATGCAATGGCTAGCCTGACTGGCGAGATCAGTCAGCTTCCTCCCATGTATTCAGCCATCAAGCAAGGTGGACAGCCGTTGTACAAGCTGGCCCGCAAGGGGATTGAGGTAGAGCGTCAGCCGCGTCAGGTGCTGATCCGTCAGTTTGAACTGGTGGCGTTCAATGCACCTCTGGCTAAGGTTCGGGTGCATTGTTCCCGTGGTACCTATGTGCGGACCCTGGCCGATGACCTTGGGAAACTGCTTGGTTGCGGTGCCTGTCTGACCGAATTGCGGCGCACCATGAGCGGCCCGTTCCGGCTGGCTGATGCCATGACACTGGAACAGTTGGCTGGCTATGTTGAAGAAGGTACCGCACAACAGTATGTGATAGATCTGCCGACCGCACTTTCCCATCTGGAGCAGATTAACCTGACTGAACCTGAGCTGCAGAAGCTTAAAAACGGCATTCCGCCTCGTGACAGGCTGCTTGAAATGTCTTCCGGCCTCTTCAGTCTAATGTATGCTCAGCAGGTAATTGCAGTTGCGGAACAGACTCCGGATAGGGCTATCAGCCTGAAAAGGGTCTTCAACTGATGGAAATGCTTTACAGGTTCAGGTAAGGTGTGATAGAGATATATCCCTTTTAGTGTTTAACCGGTGTTTCGACACATAATCCCCATGCTGTACAGGAGGAGCCTCAGGTGCTGGCTACAGAAAAAAAGCAGGAAATCATTAACAACTTTAAGAAGCATGAAGGCGATACCGGATCCCCAGAGGTCCAGATTGCAATCCTGACCGCACGTATTGTGTATCTGACTGATCACTTCAAGATTCACAAGAAGGATCACCACAGCCGTCGTGGTCTGCTGAAGCTGGTTGGTCAGCGTCGTCGCATGCTTGACTATCTCAAGTCCCGTGATCTTGATCGTTACAAGAAGGTGATTGAGCAACTCGGTATCCGCAGGTAGAAAGCGGGCAGCTATCCCGGCACAGCCTTGGGATCTGCCCGCCTCTTTTATTGTTTCGCAAAAGGGCTGTTAAGGCCCTTTTATTTTTTTGTCAACCGTGTTGGGGGCGTGGATAGAAAAGCTCTGGTCTCAGGGAGTTTCCATCGACGGCCCCAGCGCACATTTCATGTGAGGAGAAAACATGACATTCAACGAAAAGTGCGTAGAAGCTCAGGTAGGAAACATGAACGTAAAGATTTCCACTGGCAAGATGGCCAAACAGGCCAGCGGTGCGGTGGTGATCCAGAGTGGTGACACCATGGTGCTGGTGACTGTGGTTGGCACCAAGGAAGCAAAGCCGGGCCAGGATTTCTTTCCTCTGACCGTTAACTACACCGAGAAGACCTATGCGGGTGGTAAGATTCCCGGTAGCTTCTTTAAGCGTGAAGGCCGTCCTTCTGAGGACGAGACCCTGATCTGCCGCCTGATTGACCGTCCGATCCGCCCTCTGTTCCCTGAATCCTATCTGTGTGATACCCAGGTCATGGCAACCGTTATCTCTGCTGAAGAAGATCATGACCCTGCCATTCTGTCCATGATTGGCGCCTCTGCAGCACTGATGATCTCTGACATCCCGTTTGAAGGTCCGATTGCCGGCGTCAAGGTTGGCCGTGTTGACGGCAAGCTGATCGCCAACCCCAGTGTGGAACAGCTGAAGCAGAGCGACCTTGAGATCGTGGTTGCTGCCGGCAAGGATGCCATCTTCATGGTTGAGGGTGAGGCTGACTTTGTTTCTGAAGATGATCTGCTTGAAGCGGTCTTCTTTGCCAAGGATGCTGTGCAGGGAATTCTGGCTGCTCAGGAAGAACTGGCCAAGCAGGTTGGTGTTGCCAAGCGTGACGTAGCTCCCCTGGCTGTTGATGAAGCACTGAAGGCAAAGGTCAAGGAACTGGCCTTTGACCGTATTGCCCAGGCGTTCAAGATCAAGGCCAAGCAGGAACGTTATGCTGCTGTGGCTCAGATCAAGGAAGAAGTAGTTGCTGCCCTGGCTGAAGAGTTTGAAGGCCGTGACAAAGAGATCAAAGGCTTTATCGGCGATATTGAATATGATCGTATGCGTAACGATGTGCTGGAAACCGGTATCCGTATTGATGGCCGTGATACCAGGACCGTTCGTCCGATCGCCATTGAGGCAGGTCTGCTGCCCCGTGCACATGGTTCCACCCTGTTTACCCGTGGTGAGACCCAGGTGCTGGCTGCTGCCACGCTGGGTACCTCACAGGATGAACAACGGATGGATTCACTTTACGGCGAATACCGCAAGAAGTTCATGCTGCACTATAACTTTCCGCCGTTCTCGGTTGGCGAAACCAGCTTCCGTCTGGCTCCGGGCCGTCGTGAGATCGGTCACGGCATGCTGGCTGAGCGTGCCATTTCTGCTATCATCCCTGACCATGACCAGTTCCCCTATACCATCCGGATCGTCTGTGAGACCCTGGAGAGCAACGGTTCTTCCTCCATGGCTTCGGTCTGCAGCGGTTGCCTGTCGCTGATGGACGCCGGTGTGCCGGTCAAGGCGCCGGTAGCAGGTATTGCCATGGGCCTGATCAAAGAAGGTGAGAAGGTTGCTATCCTGACTGACATCCTGGGTGATGAAGACCACCTGGGCGATATGGACTTCAAGGTTGCCGGTTCCGCAGACGGCGTAACCGCCCTGCAGATGGATATCAAGATCGGTGGCGTCAGCAAAGAGATCATGCAGCAGGCCCTTAAGCAGGCCAAAGAAGGCCGTCTGCATATCCTAGGTAAAATGGCTCAGTGCCTGACTGCTCCCCGTGAAGAGATGTCTGCCTTTGCCCCACGCATCACCACCATCTGGATCAAGCCTGACCGTATCCGTGACGTTATCGGTTCCGGTGGCAAGACCATCCGCAGCATTACCGAGGCCACCGGCGTCATGATCGATATCGATTCCGACAACAGCGGCAAGATCAATATCGCCAGCTCCGACAAGGCAGCCTGTGATGCCGCAATCCAGATGATTCGCGGTCTGACTGACGAGGTTGAAGAAGGCAAGCTCTACATGGGTACCGTCAAGAAGATCATGGAGTTCGGCGCCTTTGTTGAAGTACTGCCCGGCACTGATGGTCTGGTGCATATCTCCGAGCTGGACGAGACCCGCGTCAAGAATGTTACTGATATCCTGAACGAAGGTGACAAGGTGCTGGTTAAGTGTATCGGCGTGGATAAACAGGGTAAGATCAAGCTTTCGCGCAAGGCCGCCCTTGGCCAGTCGCTGGAAGAAAAAGACTAATCCTGTTACAGGTGAGTTACAAAGGGGACGGGGCTGCGGTCCCGCCCCCTTTTTTGTTGACGGTACACACTCAAATCCTGCATAAGTCCCGATTGAGGAGGGTTGTCTATGGAGCGCTGGTCAATCAATGAGTCTGCCAAGGTGTACAACCTGGATAACTGGGGGGCAGACCTGTTTTCAATCAACAAAAAGGGCAATGTCTGCGTTCACCCTTCCTCAAACTCAAAGAACGCTATCGATCTGCGTGCCCTGGTTGATGACCTGATCAAGCGCAAGATCAAGCCGCCGATCCTGCTCCGTTTCATGGATGTGCTGCAGGGGCGGATCGCTTCTATTAATCGTGTTTTCCGTAATGCCATTGCTGAAAACGACTATCCTGCCAAGTATCAAACCTTCTACCCGATCAAGGTAAACCAGCAGCGCCAGGTGGTTGAGGCGATTGCCAGCTATGGCAAGCGCTATAATATCGGTCTTGAGGTCGGTTCAAAACCAGAACTGGTGGCGGGCATCGCCATCTCCACCGGCAATGGCTTGCCGATCATCTGCAATGGCTACAAGGATGCCGAGTATATTGAGACTGTGCTGTTTGCCACCCGGGTCGGCTACAACATCACCATCGTAGTTGAAAAGCTGTTTGAACTGGAAAAGATCATTGAGCTTGCCAAGAAGACCGGTATCAGGCCCAGCCTGGGTATCCGGGTCAAGCTCTCCTCCAAAGGGACCGGCAAGTGGGCCACCAGCGGCGGTGAAGATGCCAAGTTCGGTCTGCGGATGTCAGAGATCATGGCAGCCATCAAGATGCTGCAGGAGGCTGATCTGCTGGATTGCGTCAATCTGCTGCACTCCCATATCGGTAGCCAGGTCACCAAGATCGACAAGATCAAGACCGCCCTGATTGAGGCAGCTCGGATCTATTCAGAGATGCGCAAACTGGGGGTTAATATCCAGTATCTGGACATCGGCGGCGGCCTGGGAGTTGATTATGATGGCTCCAAGTCCAGCTACTTCTCCAGCGTCAACTATACGGTGGAAGAGTATGCCAATGACGTGATTTACCAGATCAAGAACATCTGTGATGAAGCCGGGGTGGACTGCCCCAACATTATCTCCGAATCTGGCCGGGCCACGGTAGCCCACTATTCTGTACTGATTACCAACGTGCTGAATACCAACACCCAGAATCTGATGCCGGATTATGAGCAGATCCTGGAAGAAATGGAAAAACCTGCTCCCACGGTCAAGAAACTGCTGGATATCTACAAGAGCATTGACCGCTACTCATTGCGGGAGGATTACCACGATACCCTGCAGTTGATCAATGAGGCGGTCAGCCTGTTTAACCTGGGCTACCTGACCCTGCAGGATCGTGCCATTGCTGAATGGCTTTATTCCAAGATCATCAAGAAGATCAACAGCATTGTGGAGAAGATCAAGCCGATCCCGGAAGAGTTGCAGAACTTTCA
>JAJTBI010000126.1 GCA_021286935.1 Geobacteraceae bacterium | reverse complement strand
TACCCACGAAAATGATACACCCCGGATCTGCCCCCGCTGCAATATCAAGCTCAAAACCCTGGACCTGAAGCTGAACGGTCGCTTTCTGATTGATCGTTGCGAACAATGTATGGGAATATTCTTTGATCCGGGTGAACTTGAAGCACTGCTTGAGGCCACCGTCTCAAATGTTACCGGCATTGATCGCGCCGGACTTGAAGCTATTAACGAAAAACGGGAGCCCAATCAGTATCCGATCGCCTATATCAAATGTCCGGTCTGTTCACAATTGATGAACCGAGTCAACTTCGGCGCCAAAAGCGGCGTGATTGTTGATCGCTGCAAAGAACACGGCGTCTGGCTTGATGGGGGGGAGCTGCGCCAGCTGTTTGAGTGGATGAAGCTGGGGGGGCAATTGCTTGAGCAGGAACGTCAGGAACAGCACCGTAAGGAGGTAGAGCAACGGGAAAAGGAACAACGTCTGAAACTCAAAGGATACGATGAAGAGTCTTCCGCCTTTGGCAGCTTCAGCGATCCGCTACGCCGATCAGATCCGGATCTGTTCAACATCATCTTCAAGGCGATCAGATTCCTGCTATAATATTCAAAAAACACTATGCATTTTAGATAAATTTAATTTCACATTTCCAAATGTATCGATTGACTTTAGCAGATGAAGACTGCTAGTGTGATACTTACATTTTGGCGCTAGGCCAAATACAACAACAGGAAGCATCAGGAGAAGGTACACAAATGGTAAACGGAACAGTAAAGTGGTTCAATGACAGCAAGGGTTTTGGTTTTCTTGAGCAGGAGAACGGCGAAGATGTATTCTGCCATTTTTCCGCTATTACAGGCGAAGGTTTCAAATCCCTTGCTGAAGGCGATAGAGTAACTTTTGAAGTAACCAAAGGCCCCAAAGGCCTTCAGGCTTCAAACGTTACCAGAATTTAATCTGGTAACACGGCAGCCAAAAGCCCCGAGGTTTTCCTCGGGGCTTTTTTTGTGTCTGCAATCGTTGTCATCTACAGTGTGAGATCTGCATGGCCCTGACAGAGCTGATCCCGGGTCCGGTTCACCTCTTCATTCTCCAGATACTCCTCAAACGACATACTCCGATCAATGATGCCACCGGAGGTAAACTCCACAATCCGGTTGGCAATAGTGCTGACAAACTCATGGTCGTGGGAGGCAAACAACAGCACCTCACTGAAGGAGATCAGCCCGTTGTTGAGGGCAGTGATTGACTCCAGGTCCAGGTGGTTGGTCGGTTCGTCCAAAATCAGCACATTGGAACCGGTCAACATCATCCGCGCCAGCATGCAGCGTACCCGTTCGCCACCGGACAGCACCTTGGTCTTTTTAGTTGCCTCATCACCGGAGAACAACATTCTGCCTAGGAAACCGCGGGCAAAAGTTTCTCCTTCAGTCGGTGGTGAGTACTGTCCCAGCCACTCAATCAGATTCAGGTCATTGTCAAAATAGGAGCCGTTCTCCTTGGGAAAGTAGCTGCTGGTAATGGTTACTCCCCAACGAAAGGTACCTGCATCCGGCTCAAGCTCACCGGCCAGAATCTGGAACAGGGTGGTTTTGGCCAGACCGTTCCCCCCGACAAAGGCGATCTTGTCTCCCTTACGCACATTCAGATCCAGGTCCTTGAAGAGCTGTACCCCGTCAACGGTCTTGGACAGGCCGCTGATCTCCAGAATGATATCGCCGCAGGGCCGCTCCGGCTTAAAGACCACATGGGGGTATTTACGGGATGAGACCGGCATCTCCTCAATGGTCAGTTTCTCCAGCAGCTTCTTACGGGAGGTGGCCTGCTTGGCCTTGGAAGCATTTGATGAGAAACGCTGGATAAACTCCTTCAACTCATTGGCCTTGTCAGTAACCTTACGGTTCTCGTCCTGCTTCTGCTTCAGGTTGAGCTGACTGGCCTGATACCAGAAATCATAGTTACCCACATAGACCTGAATCCGGCCAAAGTCGATATCAGCCATATGGGTACAGACCTGGTTCAGGAAGTGACGGTCGTGGGAGACCACAATCACCGTATTATTGAAGCGGGAGAGGAACTCTTCCAGCCAGTTGATGGTCTTAAGATCCAGATGGTTGGTCGGTTCGTCCAGCAGCAGAATATCCGGATTACCAAACAGGGCCTGAGCCAGCAACACTCGCACCTTGTCGCCGCCTTCGAGCTCTTTCATCTGCTTATTCCGTAATTCTTCAGGAATACCCAAGCCGTTCAGCAGCACCGCTGCCTCAGACTCGGCCTCATAGCCGTTCATTTCGGCAAATTCAGCCTCCAGCTCGGCGGAGCGGATGCCGTCCTCCTCGGTGAACTCGCTTTTGGCATAAATCGCCTCCCGCTCGTGCATCACCTCATACAGCCGGGGATTGCCCATGATCACGGTATTAAAGACGGTATGTTCATCAAAGGCAAACTGGTCCTGCTTCAGGAAGGAGACCCGCTCGCGTGGGCCGACTGAAACCGTGCCGGAGTCTGCCTCGGATAGACCGGCCAGAATCTTGAGGAAGGTGGATTTACCGGCGCCGTTGGCACCGATCAGGCCGTAGCAGTTGCCCGGCACGAACTTGATGTTGACATCCTTGAAGATCACCCGCTTACCATAGGCAAGGCTGATGTTGTTGGCGCTGATCATTAGTCTTCTCTCTTTCTAATCATAAAAACAGAAACCACAGGGGGACTCCCCTGTGGCTCAGGTACTGTGATAGCTATAGCATGATCAGTAGTATGTAGCAATTCTAAACCTTATTCTTACTACGCCATAATCCCTTTGCTAAAAATCATCAGGTACTGCTGCACCAACTGTTCATCCTGCTCAGGAGAATGACTGATCAGACTTTCAGTTGCCAGCAGACTGAGAAAAAAGTAGTTAACCATACCGGCCAGCGCCAAAGAGGCATTAACGGCATGAATTTCTTTACGGAACACCCCCAACTGCACACCGCCCTCAATCACTTCAGACAACACCCTGATCACCTTGCTGATGGCCGGTGCAACAATAGAAGAAAAAAAGGCCGTGGGATTGGTCAACTCACTGGTATAAAATCGTAACAGATAAGGATTATTGCGATGACGCTGGATTGTCCAGCGCAGGTAGGTTTCAAGCACCTGCAGCGGCTCAGCCCCCTCCTGCTGCAACGCATCAATTTGATCAAAACAGGCAAACTGTTCCTGAAGAACCGCAGCGTACAGCCCGTCCTTGCCGCCAAAGCAGTAGGACACCATAGAGATACTGGTCCCTGCTGCCAGCGATAGTTCCCTGACGCTGACGCCGTACAGACCGCGTTCGGCAAACAATCGGGTTCCAACCTCAACCAGCCTGCTACGACAATCCAGCTTGGGCATTTTACTCCCTCAGATTTGAGATACTGCAGGAAAGAGTAACAAACTCATGAGCAAAATCCAATTTATTGCTACCCATCCTCAATTATTTCTTGCACCGGACAACATCGTATCGCTATGATGACTATCGAACGAACGTTCGATAGTCATCTTTAACACCGTTCGTTCACCCTTGTCCAGACAGGGGTACCACAACGGAACGAGCCAAGAGCTCGCACGCCAGAGGAGGACGTACACAGATGTTGGAATTACGGAACAGGATCAGAAAAAAGAGTCTCCACGTAAGAATCAAACCTGTTGAAGATGTTATCCCACTGTTTAAAAACGGCATGAATATCGGCTGGTCCGGCTTTACTCCAGCCGGATATCCCAAGATGGTACCGATTGCCCTGGCAGATCATGTTGAAAAAAACAACCTGCAGGGCAAACTGAAATTCAACCTGTTTATCGGTGCCTCAGTCGGCGTTGAGACTGAGGACCGCTGGGCATCCCTTGACATGATTGACCGTCGTTGGCCCTACCAGACCGGCAAGAATATCCAGGCCGGCATCAACGAGGGCCGTATCCGGATGGGTGACCGCCACCTCTCCATGTTTGCCCAGGATCTGGGCTACGGCTTTTATACCAAGGACAACGGTGGTCGCCTCGATATCGCCATCATCGAATGCTCGGCAATTACTGAAAAGGGAGAACTGGTACTGACCGCCTCCTGTGGAGCCGTGCCGGAGATCGTTCAGATCGCTGACAAAATTATCATTGAGATCAACACCTCAATCCCCAGCTTTGAAGGCCTGCACGACATCGTAGAGCCGATCAACCCGCCTAACCGGTTGCCGTACCTGATCAGCCGCGTGGATGACCGGGCCGGTTCACCCTACGTACGGGTTGACAACGACAAGATCGTGGCAATTATCGAGTCAAACCGCCCTGACAATGGCCGTTCCTTCAGTGAGCAGGACGACACCTCGGAAGCGATAGCCAACAACATCATCGACTTTTTCAGCAGAGAGGTGAAGCTGGGCCGCCTGCCCAAAAGCCTGCTGCCACTCCAGTCAGGGGTCGGCTCCATCGCCAATGCCGTCATCGGTGGCCTGGCCAAAGGGCCGTTCTCAGGCCTGAAGGTCTGGACCGAGGTGCTGCAGGACACCATGCTGGACTTCTTTGACTCCGGCAAGCTGGACTTTGCCTCCACCGTCTCGCTCTCCTTCTCGGTGGATGGCTTCAAACGCTTCTACGACAACTGGGACCAATACGCCAACAAGGTTATGATGCGCCCGCTCTCGATAGCCAACCACCCGGAGCCAATCCGTCGTCTGGGCTGTATTGCCATGAACACCCCGGTGGAGTTCGACATCTACGCACACGCCAACTCCACCCTGGTTGGTGGCACCCGGATGATCAACGGTATCGGCGGCTCAGGTGACTTCCTGCGCAACGCCTACCTTTCCATCATGCACACCCCGTCAGCACGCCCCACCAAGACCGACCCGACCGGGATCACCTGCGTGGTACCTCACGTACCCCACGTTGACCACACCGAGCATGACCTGGATGTACTGGTGACCGAGCAGGGCCTGGCTGATCTGCGCGGTCTGGCACCAAAGGACCGGGCACAGGAGATCATCAACAAGTGCGCCCACCCGGATTACAAACCGTTGCTTCAAGAATATCTGGATATGGCCACTAAAGACTGCCTGGCCCGCAAAGCCGGTCACGAGCCACAACTACTGGACCGGGTCTTCAAGATGCAGGTAAATCTGGCCAAGCACGGTACCATGAAGATCGATAATTGGGAGATCTGAAACAGAAAACCGGCCCCGCTTAAACGGGGCCGGTAACGTTGGAGAAATTCATGAGCACTACCGATGCTAGCTACTACATAACTACGGCACTTCAGGCACTTGAGGCAGCCTATCGCACCAACAATGACACAAACGTGGCAAACCACCTGTCTCAGGCACTTGATGCCCTGCACCGCCTCAACTACCAACAGGGCAAACAACCGCGGATGTACCGAAACGCTACAAGTGACCCATACGAGATGGATGAGTTCAATTCAGCTGTTTGACAGGGGTAACAAAACTGACAGATTGCAGCAGTAAATCAAAATAAAAGTATTCAGCGGATCTGCTTGCTCAGACTGTTTTAGATATTGCAGTGGCCTGTTCGGCGACCTCGAAGGTCGTCTGGTTCGCACTGGACCTGTGATAGGTCTCGATGTCGAAATCCAGTGACGGCATGTTGAGAATCTCCCTGCCGTCTATAGTAATCCAGCCCCTTCCCAGTTGGTCATGACACTTGCGATACGACGTGAGGCCAAACACAACTCTCTCCCGTACGGATTCCGCCAGCATGGTTTCAATACGTTTTTTGATCTGGTTCCATTTCATAGATCAACAGGTCAGCTGCAGTGACCCGACTCTCCTCACAGGTTCTTGAAACAATCCTCACGTCCTCTTCCTGAAGTCAGATCCTTCATACACCCGCACCGGGTTCCCCCGTTCGAGCTCATTGTGTCCTTCCCACCGCTGCTGCCGGGCCGCTTCACGCTGGCGCTCGCCGCGGCGTGTGACGAGGATGGCGAGACGCTCCAGGGCACGTTTCCGGTTGGCAATCTGCGACCGCTCGTCGCGGGAGATGGCGACGAGCCCGGTGGGGAGGTGTTGGGCGCGCACAGCTGAGTCGGTGGTGTTGACATGCTGGCCACCGGGACCGGAACCGCGCATGGTTTCGATCCGGACATCCCGGTCCAAAAACGGTGTCGTGGAGGGGATAGGTATCCGCTGGACGCCGACAAACCAGTTTTTCCGTTTGTGACCCGGCCGGAAGCGGGAGTAACCTATCCACTGTACCGTCCCTTCGAGTGCATCGGCAAAGGCGTCGCAGCCACTGCCGGTCAGGTGGATCAGGGCCGAAAGGAGCGTGCCGTTTTCGGAGCCGTCCTCCTCCTCGATCAGTTCCGCCTGCAGTCCAGAGCTGCGCGCTTCGGCAACCAGCGTATCCGCCAGCCGTGCCACCACCCATGCACACTCAACCGGCCCGCGGCCGGACGTTATCTGGATCAGAACAGCGCTCATCGCTCGCGCACCTTGTAGGTCAATACCGGGGCAAATGAGGCAATAACCTTGATCAGGCCGAAGGATACCAGATCGTCGATGATCGCCTCAATGTCCTTGTACGCCTGTGGTGCCTCCTCGTAGAGAAGCTCCTTGTCCTCGCAGATGACGTAGCTTCCCAGACCGGTCTTGCGCAGGGAGTCCACACTGTAGCGCCCACGAAGGCGACCTGCGCATTCCGAGCGGTTCCATTTGCGCCCGGCGCCGTGGGCGACTGACCAGAGATTTCGTTCCTGGTCCCCGGTGGGCATTACCAGATAGCTTGCGGCACCGCGAGAACCGGGAATGACCACAGGACCCGTATCGGTGGGAGCGGCTCCCTTGCGATGGAGGAAGCTCTGTTCGCCGTCGATGGACAGCGTGGTCACTGAGTTATGAGTCAGGTCCGTCACGGTCCGGTAGTCGCCCCCCAGCTGTTCGACGAGGCGGTGCGCGATCAATTCCCGATTGGCGGTACTCCATGCCATGGCGTTGGCGTGCCGGGCAAGATATGCTGCGGCCTCCTCGCTGCCGGCGGATAGACTCCCATCCCGGAAGCGGTCGGTGTGCGACCGCAGCAACGCCTCGCCCAGCCCGCGGGAGCCGGAGTGTACGAGAAGGACAAGCTCCCTTTCGTCCAGCCCTAGAGCCATGAATATCTCCGGGTCGTGCACCTCCCGCTGCCGGAGCAGTTCGGCAAAATGGTTGCCGCCGCCGATAGTGCCGATCGCCCCGTCGAAGCCGTCCGCCCGTGCTCCCCGTTCTTCCAGCCAGGCAGTACTATCACCGTCCCACGGCACTTCCAGATCGTGCAATTTCTGCGACCATTTTTCCGGCTTGGCCTTGGCTACGGACAGATCCGTGGCGAAGAGTCCCATACCGCACCCCACATCTGAGCCGACGAGATAGGGATAGAATTCGCCTTTGGAAAGCATGGCTGCGCCAACGGGAGAGCCTTTTCCCGGATGCAGATCGGGAAAACCGGCGACCTTGACCATGCCTGGAAGAGATGCCACACGTTCGAGCTGCCGGAGTGATTCCCCCTCGATCCACGAGGCGGTCGATGCGAAGAGTGAGATGTTTTCT